>CAIKZP010000001.1 GCA_903831935.1 uncultured Bacteroidota bacterium
GGTGTAGGATCTATTGGTGATGGAGAACGATTTGGCGAAAACTATGCTTTGCCGAATGCCACAGCATACAACGAAACCTGCGCTGCAATTGCAAATATTTATTTTAATCAACGCATGTTTTTATTGCACGGCGATGCGCAATATGTTGATGTGTTAGAAAAAATTCTTTACAACGGATTCTTATCGGGAGTTGGCTTAGATGGAAAATCTTTTTTTTATACCAATGCCTTACAAATTCACAACTATTTTAAGCATCCAGATATGGAAGGTGCGCGCTCTGGTTGGTTTGAATGTTCTTGTTGCCCAACAAATATTGCACGGCTAATGCCCGCTATTCCTGGCTATATCTATGCACAAAAAAATGATAGTATTTACGCTAACCTATTTATTGCAGGGACCGCCACTATTCAATTAAAAAACACTGCTGTAGAAATTACACAAACAAATAATTATCCCTGGAACGGCCAATTACAATTCACCATTTCTCCAAAAGCAACAACTGATTTCAATTTATTAATTCGCATTCCAGGATGGGCACAAAACAAAGCCATTCCATTTGATGTATACCAGTTTGCAAAACAATCAACAACGAAAATCACTATTAGCATTAATGGCAAAGCAGTTGACTATCCAATACAAAATGGCTACGCGATATTACACCGAACTTGGAATAAAAATGACCAAGTAACAGTAGCATTACCCTTAGAAATTAAAAGAATAAAATCCGATACTCTAATAACAGATAATATTGGCAAAACTGCTTTACAAAGAGGCCCAATTGTATATTGTGCAGAATGGAAAGACAATAATGGAAAAACTTCCAATATTATTGTACCTGCAAATGCAGCATTCACAGCAGTATATAATGCTAGTTTATTAAATGGTGTAACTATACTAAAAACACAAACACCTGTTGTACAATTAAATAAAAATGGAATTGATATTAATACCAAACAGCAAACATTCACAGCAATTCCATATTACGCTTGGGCGAATAGAGGAAAAGGAGAAATGACCGTTTGGTTTCCCGAAAAAATTACCGCAATAGATTTATTAAGTAAATAAAAAGATCCTAAAAAAATAACAATGATTGATTTAAAAAAATTAGAAGTTTGGTTTGTTACAGGCAGCCAAGATTTGTATGGCAAAGAAACCCTTGAAGCCGTTGCAGAACATTCTGCTACTATTACAGCATACCTAGACCAAGCACCAGAAATTCCAGTACGTGTGGTATATAAACCAACTGTAAAATCTGCCGATGAAATATTTGCAGTGATGCAAGCAGCTAATATCGAAAGCAACTGTATTGGTGTTATTGCATGGATGCACACATTCTCTCCTGCAAAAATGTGGATTGGCGGATTAAAAATTTTAAAAAAACCTTTACTCCATTTTCATACACAGTTTAATAGAGATATCCCTTGGGCTAGCATGGATATGGATTTCATGAACCTTAACCAAAGCGCACACGGCGATAGAGAGTTTGGTTTTATTATGAGTCGAATGCGCATCAATAGAAAAGTAGTTGTAGGACATTGGCAAGACCACGAATCTTTAAATAAAATAAATGGATGGATTCGTGCAGCAGCGGGTTGGAACGATTGGCAAGGTGCTAAATTCGCGCGCTTTGGAGACAATATGCGCAATGTTGCTGTTACCGAAGGCGATAAAGTTGAAGCAGAAATAAAATTCGGCTACTCTGTAAATACTTATGGTGTTGGCGATTTAGCAGCTGTAATTGATGCTGTTTCTGAATCTGCTATAGACCAAGTAATAGCTGAATACGAAGACAGTTATACACTTGTTCCTGCTTTACAAAAAGGAGGTGCCCAACATAGTTCATTGCGTGATGCCGCAAAAATTGAAATTGGCATTCAAACATTTTTAGAGAATGGAAATTTCAAAGGCTTCACTACTACTTTCGAAGACCTTCATGGCATTGTTCAACTACCTGGCATTGCAGCTCAAAGATTAATGGCTAAAGGCTATGGATTTGCAGGAGAAGGCGATTGGAAAACAGCCGCACTAGTTCGTGCAATGAAAGTGATGGGAAGCGGTTTAAAAGGCGGCAACTCATTTATGGAAGACTATACTTACCATTTTCATCCAGACAATAGAATGGTATTAGGTGCACATATGTTAGAAATTTGCGAGTCTATTGCAGATGCAAAACCAAATTGCGAAATCCATCCTTTAGGTATTGGCGGTAAAGCCGATCCAGTAAGATTGGTTTTTAATTCTGGTCCTGGCCCCGCTTTGAACGCATCAATTGTTGATATGGGTAACCGATTCAGGTTATTGGTTAATGAAGTAATGGCTGTAACACCTTTCAACCAATTACCTAATTTACCAGTAGCAAGAGTACTATGGAAACCATACCCTAATATGCATACAGGTTGTGCCGCTTGGATTTTAGCAGGAGGCGCCCACCATACTTGTTATAGCCAAAATTTGTCTTCAGAACATTTAGAAGACTTTGCAGAAATGGCTGGCATTGAGTACTTATTAATTGGAAAAGAAACCCAACTATACCAATTTAAAAATGAATTACGTTGGAATGAAGCTTTTTATAAATAAATTGTAACGCAGAAAATTTTAAACTAAAATTTAAACTCCCAAAATTGCTTGCCCATGAACAGTAAACTAGCCAACATCGACTATGTTATTTTTCTCATCTATTTCTTGATTGTATCAGGATATGGTTATTGGATTTACAAGAGAAAAAAGAAAGGTACTATGGATACCAAAGACTTTTTTCTTGCAGAAGGATCCCTTACGTGGTGGGCTATTGGAGCCTCACTAATCGCTTCTAATATTTCAGCAGAGCAATTCATTGGAATGAGCGGAAACGGCTTCTTTGTAGGTATTGCCGTGGCTTCTTATGAGTGGTTGGCTGCCATTGCTTTAATTATTATTGCAATATGGTTTATGCCAGTGTATTTAAAGAACCATATTTTCACTATGCCTCAGTTCTTAAAAACAAGGTATAATGAATCTGTGAGTTTGGTAATGACCATCTTTTGGTTATTCTTATATGTATTTGTAAACATTACTTCCATTATGTTTTTGGGGGCAACTGCTATTAATAATTTAACTGGTGGAACGAACTTACACTTGGTTATGTTATTACTTGCTGTTTTTGCCATCTTTATTACGCTAGGCGGTATGAAAGTAATTGGCTACACAGATATCATTCAAGTAGCAGTATTAATTATTGGCGGTTTAGCTACTACCTATATTGCATTAACATTAGTGAGTGAAAAATTTGGACTAGGTAAAGATGCAATTGCTGGCTTCAACCAGTTATTAGTGCAAGCACCAGACCATTTTCATATGATGCTAAAAAAACCAACTGCTACTACTCCTCAAGGTGAGATAAACAAATACTTGATTCTACCAGGCTTAACGATGTATTTTGCTGGTCAATGGATTGTGAATTTGAACTACTGGGGATGTAACCAATACATTACACAACGTGCTTTGGGTGCAGATTTAAAAACTGCTAGAACAGGTATTTTATTTGCAGGATTTTTAAAATTATTAATGCCTGTTATTGTAATGCTACCTGGTATAGCTGCTTATGTTTTGTATAAGAATGGTTCATTACAACAAGAAATGAGTGCTGGCGGAAAATTCTTAACAGATAATGCTTATTCTTCTATTCTTGGATTTTTACCTACCGGCTTGAAAGGCTTGTCCTTAGCGGCTTTAACTGCTGCTATTGTAGCATCTTTGGCTGGAAAGGCAAATAGTATTTCAACCATATTTACACTTGATTTATATAAAAAATACATCAATACCAATGCAAGTGAAAAGAAAATGGTATGGGTAGGAAGGATAGCTATTTTAGCTGCTATGGCCCTATCTATTGTGTTTACTTGGGATGATTTATTAGGCATTGGCGGAGAAGGTGGATTTACCTTTATTCAAAAATATACTGGACTAATTAGCCCAGGTGTATTTGCGATGTTTATTTTAGGATTCTTTTGGAAGCGCACTACAGCTACTGCAGCAATTGTAGGTTTGATTACCGGATTTTTATTGGCCTTATTCTTTAACAATTATGCTCCACAAGTATTTGGTAACGAAACTTTGTTATACACAGCGTTCCCGAATGGTAAAGGCGGATTTGAAATTCCTTTCTTAGTTGGAATGGGATGGTCATTCTTCTTTACAATGGTGGCAATGATTGGTGTAAGCTTAACCGGACCTGCTGTAAATGCAAAAGCTTTTATCTTAGACAAAACCATGTTCAAATTATCACCAACGCATATGGCAATGGTGGTTACTACTTTAATTATCATTACATTATTGTATGTTAGATTCTGGTAGAAAGAACCAACTTTAAATAAAAGTTTTAATAATAAAACAGGCTGTATCTTAAATGATACAGCCTGTTTTTTTGTAAGCACTTGACAAATACATTAGTTGAAATTTCTACTATTACTTTCTGTTCAAATTGTTTTAAATTAATACTTTGAATGAATTCAAGTACAATATAAAATACAGAATTAAAGTAAGCACTTACACTAATTTTTCAATATCTAACGCGCTATAATCTGTAATAAATTGTATGATATTGTCATAGGCAGCAAATTCGTGTGCCTCATGCATGGTGGTTAATACAACTGCCCGCATACCCGCTCTCTGTGCAGCTTCTACGCCTTTAGGTGCATCTTCAAATACAATACATTCTGCTGGCAATACACCCAATTCAGCTGCACCTTTTAAATAAGTTTCTGGATCTGGTTTACTTTCTAATACGTCATCGGCACTTACAATAGAATCAAAATAATGTCGAAGGTCTAAACCATCTAATACAAAATTGATATTGAATGGAATAGCGGCCGATCCAATACCCATAAGGATATTTTTATTTTTTGCTGCCACTAAAAATCCTGCCAAGCCTTCAATTAATTTTAATATGGGTCGGTATTCTGCTTGGTATCTTTTTTCTTTTTCTACAGACAATACATTCATTTCTTCAAGTGTAAAACGATCCTTACCAAAAACGCGAATAAGCAATTCGGTATTCTTTCCATACATATGAGACTTCACTTCATCCCAAGTCATATTTGCGCCCAGGTCGTCGTTTAAAATATGAAACCAAGCTTTGTTATGGTAATGCATATCGTCAATCATCGTTCCATTCAAATCAAATAAAAAAGCTTTTACGGGTAAGGCCATTGGTATTATTTATTTTAAAAATTTATTTGCTTTTAACCTAGTAATCCTAAACATTGATCCATAACACATCTATCAAACCACAATCAAATCAACTTATTTAATTTGATTTTAATAATATTGTTTGATTCTTAACAGTATTGAATTGTGTTAAATAATAACCATCAGTTGTTTTAGTACTAGTTATTTTTATACCAATAATAGTTATTGGATTTTTGGTTCTCAATTTACACAAGCCACCTTTCAAAGAAAGAATTCGAGCAGTTGATAATTTATTTTCCTTCCATTGTATATCAACTTCAAAAGCACCCCTTGCACGCAAACCCTTGATATCACCCGATTTCCAAGCAGAAGGAAGTGCAGGCAATAAATGAATTTCATTTAAATGACTCTGTAATAACATTTCTGTAATACCTGAAACAGCACCAAAATTTCCATCAATTTGAAATGGTGGATGTGCATCAAATAAATTTGCATAAGAACCACCGCCTTTAGAATAATTAGTTCCAGAAGTACTTACATACCTTAAAATATTTCGCAGTAATGAATAAGCATGGTCTCCGTCTAATAACCTCGACCAAAAATTAATTTTCCAAGCCAAGCTCCAACCCGTTCCCTCATCACCTCTTAGCTCTAAGGTTTTTTTTGCAGCAGCTGCTAATGCAGGTGTTGTAATGGGCGAAATTTGTTTACCAGGATGCAAAGCAAATAATTGCGATACGTGTCGATGGTGTGGCTCTACATCTTCCCAATCTTTATACCACTCTTGCAAATTGCCTTTTGCACCAATCTGTAGTGGAAATAATTTAGCATATCTTTCTGCTACTAAGGTTTGAAATTTTTTGTCAACACCTAGTACTTTAGCAGCTGCAAGGGTATTGCTAAATAAATCACGAATAATAGACATATCCATAGTCGTAGCAACAGACACCGTTCCTGTTTTTTTATCACCAAAAATAAATTCATTTTCAGGCGACATAGAAGGCATTGTTACCCATAATCCGCTACTGTCTTTTACCAACCAGTCTAGTGTAAATTCAGTAGCCCCTTTCATTACAGGATACCATTTTCTTAAAAAAGCAGTATCCATACTAAATAAATAATGCTCCCATAAATCTTGGCTCAACCAGTTGCCACCCATACCCCAATTAGCCCATCTAGGATCTCCTTTTCCCAAATCACCTACCGGATTAGACAAAGCCCAGATATCACTATTGTGGTGCGCTACCCAGCCATTCATTTTATAAAACTCTTTGGCTGTTACGGCTCCTGTTACTGAAATGTTTTTAATTAAATCATATAATGGCGCATGCATTTCAGATAAATTGGTCATCTCTGCTGGCCAATAATTCATTTCTGTATTGATATTGATGGTGTAATTAGAACTCCAAGGAGCTTTAAATTCTTTGTTCCAAATACCTTGCAAATTTGCTGCAGTACCACCGGGCCTTGAACTAGAAATTAATAAGTACCTGCCAAATTGAAAATACAAGGACTCTAATAAAGGATCTTCTTCGCCTTTCGTATAACCAATCAATCTTTCATCTGTTGGCTTTAAAGAATTTTCTGTTTGTTGGTTATTATTTAACGAAAAAGACACACGTTTAAAATAATGGTTAAAATCATTTAAATGAGCTGCCGTTAATTGTGCAAATGATTTTTTTGCTGCATTATTTAAATAGCTTGTAACCAATTTCGATTCATCCTTTCCTTGACTATCCGGACATTTATCAAATCCATTAAAACTAGTGGCCGCACTCACCAATAAAATAACTTCTGTTGCATGAGTGATTTGAATACCTGTTGTATCGGTTATAATTTGTCCGTCTTTACTAATTGCCCTGATGCGATAATCGAATCGCATACCATTACATCCACTAGCATCTGCATAACTGATAGAATTCTTTTTGTCTCTAACATAACTTGGAAAATTCATACTAGGCGCCCTACCCTTAATTCCATATTCATTACTCGATAAAACAATCGGCTGATTTTGTAAAAGAGACTTGGCTAAAATATGTAGGTTCAATTGACCCAGTTTGTCTGATTTTATTTTCACTACCATCACTTGGTCGGGTGCAGATACAAATATTTCTCTTGAATAATTAACGCCACTAATAGTAAAACGTGTACTCGCTGTAGCAGTTGCTATATTTAAATCGCGGTAATAGTTGGTAGCATTACTATCAACCAATTGTTGTTGAATTACCAAATCACCCAAGGGCATATAACTCTCTGAATACACCCCTTGTAATTTTTTGGTTAACTGCTCGGCCAATTTATAGTTTTCTTTAAACAATGCTTCTCTAACCAACGGCAATATAGATGGCGCTTCAGGATTCACATTTGTTTTAACAGGGCCACCAGACCATAAACTTGATTCGTTCAATTGAATCAGTTCTTGGCTTACCCCACCAAACACCATTGCTCCTAATCTACCATTGCCAAGTGGTAAGGATTCTGTCCAAACTTTGGCGGGTTGTTTATACCATAACAAAGCCGACTGTGCAGAAATATTGGAACAAAATAATAGCAGCAAAAAACAAACAAGTAAAGCTTTACGCATAAAATGAGTTGTTGTTAAAATAAAAAATGCAACTATTGCTAGTAGCATTTGAAAGATATTAATTTTTTTGAAAAATGTAGTTGAAATAAATGTAAGCAGTTTTAAAATAAAGTAGCGGATGAAAAATTAAATAACCCTTACTAATTACTATTACAAAATATATTCAGCATGTTTTTCAGGTATTTCAACCAATTGAAACCCTTTTCTTCTTAAGCGACTTGCAAAATCTTGTTGCACATCAAACTCACCATGCACTAAAAACAAGGTTTTTATTAATGCAGGATCTTGGCAACTTATAAATTGACACAGGTCTTCGTAATCGCCATGGGCACTCATGCTGCGCATAGAACCAATTTCTGCTTTAACATCAAATTCTTCGCCAAAAATTCGCACTTCTTTATCGCCATTTAATAACCTCCCACCCAATGAACGAGGCTCACAATAGCCTACCATTAAAATAGTATTTTCTGCACCAGTAATATTGTTCATGATATGGTGCTTTACCCTTCCAGCATCAGCCATTCCACTTGCAGAAATAATAATACAAGGTTGCGGAAAAAAATTAAGCTGTTTACTTTCTTCAACTGTTTTAACATAATTCAATCCTTCAAAATCAAATGGATCAGTATCTGTTTCCATTAATTTTTGAATCCTATTATTAAAATATTTTGCATTCTTTTTTATCACTTGAGTGGCTTCACTACTTAATGGACTATCTACAAAAACAGGAATTTTTGGAAGTCGATTTTCGTTAGAAAGTTGGTTTAAATCGTAGAGAATTTCCTGGGTTCTTCCTACACTAAAAGCGGGTATAATTAATTTGCCTTTTTTTACTACACAAGTATGTTGAATCCATTTCAATAAAGAATCAGGCGTGCTATACACTTCGTCGTGTAATGAATTACCGTAAGTGCTTTCTAATAGCAAATAATCAGCTTGTGGAAATACTGCTGGTGAACGCAAAATCACATCTCTATATCGGCCAACATCGCCACTAAAACTAATACGGGTAACTATATTGTTTTCTGTAATTTTTAAATGAACAGCCGCACTACCAATAATATGTCCTGCATCAGTAAACAATAATTCTACACCAGGATAAATGGTTTGCCAGGTATCATATTCAACTGCGGTTAATTTATTTATGGCATTTTTTGCATCATCAATTGAGTACAAAGGTTCATAGATAGGCAAGCCTTGCTTGGCCCTACGTTTGTTGATAAATTTGGTATCGGCTCTTTGAATTTCTGCAGAGTCTTGTAATAAAATAGACGCTAAGTCTTTCGTAGCAGGCGTGCAAAAAACGTTTCCTTCAAAACCATCCTTTATTAATTTAGGAATCAAACCAGAATGGTCGATATGTGCGTGCGATAAAACCATCACCGATATCTCACTAGCCTCAAACCCAAATGCCCGATTCATTCCATCGGTTTCTTTTCCCATCCCCTGAAACATGCCACAGTCCAACAAGATTTTTTTTCCACTGTTTAGTGTTATAACATGTTTTGACCCAGTAACTGTTCTTGCGGCACCATGAAAAGCAATATTCATTGAATAAATTTTATTTCTTTTTTGACTTGAAACTCCAAGTAAACCAAAACTCCGAAACGGTTTCGCCAGCTTGATTTTTTCCAACAGAATAGCAAACTAGGGTTTGACCTTCGCCAGTAATTACTGCCTGTTCTACCGCATTGGCTATTGCAGCGCCGTCATTACAAGTAAACGCAGTTCTATCGGTTGCTTTTTTATGAAACTTTGCTTCCATGCCTACAACTAGCATACTCACAACAGGTTTGCGCTTGTAAATCTGACCTATTGCTAGTAAGCCTGTACTCATTTCGGCGGCCATGGATTGTGTAGCAAAATACATCGACTTAAATGGATTTTTATTAAACCATTTAAATGGCACCGTAATCACAGACTTTTCAGTTGCTAATTCTTTAATACTTAATCCCGAAAAGAGTGCTGCAGGCAGTTTCAGTAACATGAAAAATCGAAATTTCCATGAGTTGGCAATGGTCTTTTTAAAATCTATAAAATTGGGATTCACAAAATTTCAATTTATTTTGTTGCATAATTTTTAGGATCTAAAGCACCCGGTCTCCAATCATTAAAAAAGTCAATTACTTTTCTTTTATTATAGCCTTTCCCTTCTTCTAAATAAGAAGAGTTTTGGGTATGTAATAATTTTCCGTTGCCGTCTAAAATTAAAAATACTGGAAAGCCAAAACGTTGTGCATAGCCGTAACTAGCAAATACCGCATCGTTTTTATTTTCTTGACTATAATTTAAATGATACACAATATAATTGGCATGAATAGCTGAATCCATTTGTTTGTCATTGGTAGTTGTTTTGTTAAAAAGCAAACACCAACTGCACCAGTTTCCACCTGCTTGAATTAACACATGCTTATTGGCTTTTTTAGCTTCTTTAACTGCTTTCGCAATATCTTTTACAGCATCGGCATTGGGTGTATACAATTTAACAGTGTCAATTGGTTTAGACACCAATGCAACTGCTTGTGCATTTGTAATAGATGAAAAACCTATTAGCATTAATAAAACAAATAATCCTTTTTTCATGTGTGATAATTTTTAGGTAAAAAATATTTATAATAGTATGGCAGCTAGCGCATAGTCTGCCACTAGTATTAATATACAACTAACTACAACAGCACTAGTACTTGCTCTACCAATTTCTAAAGCACCACCTTTAACATGGTATCCAAAATAGGCAGGTAC
>CAIKZP010000002.1 GCA_903831935.1 uncultured Bacteroidota bacterium
CGAGATAGTGTCTAAACCCCGAAAAAGCTTTTGCCAATTGCATTACAGGTTCATTAATAACATTACCATTACTTTTTAAAAACGACCATTCGAACCCATTGGTACCAAAATAATCTCTTACAGGAACAGTTGTTTTTTTTGTTGCAGTAATAGGTGAAGGGCTTTTATATTTTCCGTAAAATTCAATTTCTGCAGGATAAAAACCACTTGTATTAATAACGATATATCTAATATTATTAACAGGCTTAATTAGTAAAAAAATATTAGGGCTATCAACATAAGGACCCACCCATTGTTTATAATTAATTCCTGCAAAACGCGCAATGGGTATGCGTTTCCACTGATCGTCAATAATATAAATAGTCATAGGATTTTTTCTATCCATCCCTTCAAAATCATAGAATCGAATCTTATCAATTTGAATAGACTCTCCTTTTAATACAGGATACCAAGCATCCCAATTAGACAATACCAAGGAATGACCTGGGCTAGGGTTTTGGTTTAGTATACCATCAAACAATTGGTTGATACCCTTGTTTGTAGTATTTAGTTGATACCATCTTGTAGGATCGATAGGAATTTTTATACTGCTTGTTTGCGAAATGAGCACCATCGAACAAAACAGAAAAACAATAACAAAACAGACCCTTATTTTTTTATAATTCAATTGACGCCGCTTTCAAAAATTAATGAACCATTTAACTGCTATGCTTTTCTAGCAACCTTGTATAAAATCATACCCATTGCAGCAAAGAAAAATGTACCCAAAATAAAATATCCACCCGTTGAAATAGCATTGCTAATACTAGCTTCCATACTCACTGCATTTAATAACTTTTCGCCAGATTCAGATCCAGCCACAAAAGCAATCACTACACCTGCAACAGCTCCACCTGCAACAAGCCCTGTAGCAAATAAATTTCCTTTGCCCAATTCATCTTCATCGGCAGAAGTTACTTTGCCTTCTTTGCTTTGTTTCATTTCAACAATCCCACGAATGGCACCGCCAATAAAAATGGGTAATGTAGTAGCAAGTGGCAAATATGCGCCTACTGCAAAACTGAGTGATTTAATACCACATAGTTCCATAGTGATGGCTAAAAAAACACCCGCAAATACATATTGCCAGTCTAAATTTTGCGATAAAATTCCTTTAATTAATGTGGCCATTAATGTGGCTTGTGGCGCAGGATATTTTTCGGTACCAATGGCATGATGTATGCCCTGACTAAGCATTTCAGTAGTTGGTTTGTCTAAAAATTTAACCGTTAAACCAATAACAATTGAAGAAACAATGGCCCCTACAAATAAGGCAATTTGTTGGTTGCGTGGTGTAGCTCCAACAATGTATCCGCTTTTTAAATCTTGCGAAGTAGCACCTGCATTAGCTGCTGCAATACAAATCATTCCTCCTACAACAAGCACTAGTGGTTCGTATGACTGACCGGTCCAGCCCACACTTAAAAAAATTAAACTGGTACCCATTACTGTTGCAATGGTCATACCACTAATTGGATTATTTGACGACCCAATTAATCCAACAATTCTCGATGATACGGTTACAAATAATGCACCGAATATAATGACCAAAATTCCAATTAATAATTTTTGTATCAAACTATCTCCAGGTACTTGTGGCAATACAGTAATTAACGCAATCAATCCTAGTGTTCCCCAACCCACCCATTTTAAACTTAGGTCTTTATCGGTACGTAAAATAGCAGGTGAACCAGCAGCGTTTTCTGATTTTAAAGATGCAATACTTCCTTTAACAGATTTAACAATTGTAGGAATCGTTTTTAATAATGTGATGATACCTCCAGCTGCAACAGTGCCAGCGCCAATTTGACGAATAAATGCATAATAAACCGCCGATGAATAATCTGCAAAACTATGTGTGATAGGATTCCAATTGCCTTTGCCACCAGCTTTTGTAAGGTCGGCTAAATAGCCCAGTTTTACCAATTGGGTGGCTATTATATCGGCAGGAACTAAAGAAGACATTAATGGTATGAAAACCAACCAACTTAGTACACCGCCTGCAACTAATACACCCCCAATTTTTGGCCCAATAATATAACCAACGCCTAAATATTCTGGCGTAATTTCTCCACTAATTTTTGCAGATGGAAAAAATTTATTGGCTTGCTTTGTAGCATAATAAGGTGTTTCAGCAATTACATGTACAATTTTTTGTAAGATGGCATATATAAATGCAACACCCAATCCCCAGAAAGCAGTTTTGGCAAAATCACCACCCTTCTCTCCTGCTTTTAACACATCGCCACAAGCGGTTCCTTCGGGATAAGGTAAATTTTCGTGTTCGTTTACTATTAAGGCCCTTCTTAATGGTATCATTAAAAGTGTTCCTAATAATCCACCAACTATGGCTAGTATTAATATGGTGAGATAATTAAAATATTCAGCACTATCTGGTGATGATAAAAACAAAAAACCTGGCAAGGTAAAAGCAACTCCAGCCGCAATACTTTCGCCTGCAGATCCTGTGGTTTGAATAATATTATTTTCTAAAATAGTTGTCTTTAAAAATTTTCTGCCCAGGGTTATTGCAATCACTGCAATTGGAATAGAAGCCGATACAGTTAATCCTGCTTTTAATGCCAAATAAACAGTGGCTGCGCCAAAAATCACACCAAATAAACTGCCTACTAAAATTGACTTAACCGTTAGCTCAGCCATGTTTTTTTCTGGCGCCACAAAAGGCTGGAAAGATTTTTTTTCTTCAGACATAAAATTTTTTTTACTGCTTAAATTTAAGAAAATAAAAGGCGATGAAAAAAATCATCGCCTAAATTATTATTGCTTATTCGTGCATCATTTTTTTCAACTTACTAGATAACAAGAAAAGTATTAAAGAAGCTACTCCTGCCATTCCTACAAATAGCATAAAGAAATCGTAAAGATTGGTAATTTGATAGCCTAAAAAAGAAGTGGTTTTTCCATCGGGATAATAACCACTTAACACCCCTGCTAATTTATTGGCAAATGCATTCGCTGTAAACCATACAGCCATTAATAAAGACCCGAATTTTAACGGTGCTAATTTGTTTACCAACGATAATCCTATTGGCGATAAACAGAGTTCACCCATGCTGTGCATCATATACATTCCTGTAAGCCAAATCATACTCACTTTTATATTTGCTTGAACGTCTTTTACACCAAATGCAATCCACAAATAACCAATTGCCAATAAAAATAAACCTATTGCCATTTTAAATGGCGAGGCTGGTTCACGCTTACCCATTTTTAGCCAAAGCCAAGCAAACACTGGTGCTAAGCCAACTACAAAAATGGAATTTAGTGATTGAAAAAAACTAGAAGGCACTTTAAAAAATCCTAAGTCTCTTTGGGTTTGCTCTTCGGCAAAAAATGTAAGAGAAGCCCCAGCCTGTTCAAATGCACTCCAGAAAAAGATCACAAAAAATGATACCGAAAATATAACCGATACCCTAGTTTTTTCTACGGTTGATAAAGATTTATCGGAATAAATAATTCCTGCAATCAATACAATGGAAATGATTAGTAAGTAAAAAAGATAGTTAACAACTTTGGCATCGATGTATAATAACCCAATAGTAGTAACAGAAATTAATGCAAGAATCAACACTATATTTAAAGGCTTTAATACTTTTTTAGGAGCACCTGCTGGTGTTAATCCTATAATTGATTTATCGGGTGCTAATACGTATTTATTGTTCAACACATATAAAGTAATTACGCTTATAATCATTCCAATTCCACCCGCTAAAAATGCCCATCTAAAATCGGCAGGATTGCCTGTGTCTCCAAAGAACCCGCAAACAAAGGGTCCTAGCGCGCCACCCGTATTAATCCCCATATAAAAAATGGTATATGCAGAATCAATTCTTTTATCGGCTTTGGGATATAGTTGCCCTACCATTGATGAAATATTGGGTTTAAAAAATCCATTACCCGCAATCATTAATCCTAATCCTGAAAAGAATAGAATCATGGCCATATCTGGCGAACTAGCATAAAATGTACCACAGAAAAACAAAACAAATTCTCCAATAGCCATTACAATTCCACCAGCAATAATAGAACGTCGGTTGCCCCAATATCTATCTGCAATATATCCGCCCAATAAAGGAGTCAGGTATATTAAACTTGTGTAGCTACCATATAAATTAGACGCAAAAACTTTGTCGAACAACAAGGCTTTTGTCATAAATAATACCAATATGGCACGCATTCCATAGTAGTTAAATCGCTCCCACATTTCAGTTGCGAATAAAACATACAGCCCTTTTGGATGGCCTTTTTGCAAATTTTCTTGATTCATAGTGTTCATTTTGATACTTTTTCCAAACTAGTTGGCTTACCAAAATACTGATAAAATCAATAACTGGGCATGAAAGCTTAAATTGACACACTAAATTTCTACTTTCGCGCAATAATTTAATCTTATTTCATGAATATACTTCTATTGGGTTCTGGTGGTAGAGAACATGCTTTGGCCTGGAAAATGAGCCAAAGTCATCATTGCGATAAATTGTTTATTGCGCCAGGAAACACTGGTACCAAGCAGTTTGGAAGCAATTTACCAATTGGCGTGAATGATTTTGAAGCCATTAAATTGGCTTGTATTGCAGAAAAAATAGGCATGCTAGTGGTAGGACCCGAAGAACCATTGGTAAAAGGGATTTATGATTTTTTTCAAGCCGATCGAAGTTTGCAACATATTACGGTAGTTGCTCCCTCTGCAGCAGCCGCACAATTAGAAGGCAGCAAGGCCTTCAGTAAAAAATTCATGCAACGCCAAGGAATTCCAACAGCAGCTTATGCAGAATTTACTTTAGAAAATTTTGAAGCAGGTAAAACATACATTGCAAACCATACACTTCCTGTAGTATTAAAAGCAGATGGTTTGGCTGCAGGAAAAGGCGTTGTGATTGCGCAAACAATTACAGAAGCACAACAATGTTTCGAAGACATGTTGGTGCACCAACAATTTGGACAAGCCAGTAGTAAAGTAGTAATAGAAGAATTCTTGCAAGGAATTGAAGTAAGTGTTTTTGTTTTAACAGACGGAATTGACTACCAAATTATTGGTCATGCAAAAGACTACAAACGAATAGGAGAAGGCGATACAGGCCTAAACACCGGAGGCATGGGCTGTGTAAGTCCTGTGCCATTTATGGATGAAATTTTCATGGAAAAAGTAACGCGTAAAATTATTGCGCCAACCGTTGCTGGACTAGCAAAAGAAAATTTAACCTATCATGGTTTTATATTTTTTGGATTGATGAATGTTGCTGGTGAGCCTTGGGTTATTGAATACAATTGCCGAATGGGTGATCCTGAAACAGAAGTGGTAATGCCCCTATTACAAACAGATTTAGTGAGCTTGTTTGCAGCAATGGACAATGGCACATTATCAGATGCCAATATTAATTTTGACGATCGTTTTTGTGCTACCATTATGGCGGTAAGTGGCGGGTATCCTGGCGATTATCAAAAGGGTATTTTAATTGAAGGGCTACCTACAATTGCTGCTGTAAAGGACCAAGAAACCATGGTTTTTCATGCAGGAACCCAAGAGTCTGGCGAGCATATTGTAACCAATGGCGGAAGGGTTTTGGCAGTAAGTTCTTACGGAAAAACCATGTCTGAAGCAGTGGAAACGTCTAAAAAAGCACTAGCGTCCATCCATTTCAATGGCATGTATTTTAGGCAAGATATTGGCTTTGAGTTTGAATAAGAGGGCCAAAATGCCAAAATATCCCCAAAACCCTTTAAAATTGACCAATTCAGCCTTTGTTAATTTCATTTATTTAAGACACCTTTGCATACATTCAAATTCACCAATTTTTACATCCGAACTTTTTATATATCATGGGATTGTTTAGCTTTTTTACTCAAGAGATTGCCATTGACCTTGGTACCGCAAATACCTTGATCATTCATAACGATGAAGTAGTGGTTAACGAGCCATCTATTATTGCCTTAAACCGCAACAACCCTAAAGAGGTGTTGGCTGTTGGAAAAAGAGCATTAATGATGCACGAAAAAACACACGAAAGTATTCGCACAGTTCGACCTTTAAAAGATGGCGTTATTGCCGACTTTAACGCGGCAGAATTAATGATTCGCGAACTGATTAAAATGATCTATACAAAAAAACCACTTTTCCCACCAAGTTGGAGAATGGTTATTTGTATTCCTTCGTCTATTACCGAAGTTGAAAAACGTGCCGTTCGCGATAGTGCAGAACAAGCTGGCGCGAAAGAAGTATACATGATTCACGAACCAATGGCAGCAGCACTTGGTATTGGTATAGATGTTGAAGAACCAGTGGGTAATATGATTATTGATATTGGAGGTGGTACAACAGGTATTACCGTTATTGCACTTGCAGGTATTGTGTGCGACCAAAGTATTCGTATTGCAGGTGATGAATTTACTGCAGATATTATGGAAGCATTGCGTCGTTACCATAGTTTGTTAATTGGTGAGCGTACTGCTGAACAAATTAAAATTCATGTTGGTGCTGCTATGAAAGATTTAGACAATCCACCAGATGATATGCCAGTAAACGGACGCGATTTGGTAACAGGTATTCCAAAACAAATTATGGTGAGTTACCAAGAAATTGCAGAAGCACTTGATAAAAGTATTTTTAAAATTGAAGAAGCTATTTTAAAAGCATTAGAAACAACTCCTCCAGAATTGGCTGCTGATATATATCGTAGAGGATTGTACCTAACAGGTGGTGGTGCTTTACTTCGTGGATTAGACAAACGTTTGAGTGCAAAAATTAAATTGCCTGTTCATATTGCCGACGATCCATTGAAAAGTGTGGTACGCGGAACTGGATTGGCATTAAAAAATTACCAGCGTTTTCCTTTTATCATGAGATAATTATAGGTTACCGAATCTTCTTCCTTGAAAAACATTTTCATTTTCATAAGACAAAATTTCACCTTTATCAGTTTCTTACTGTTAGAGGTGTTTTGTATTGTTTTATTGAGTAGCAGTAGCAAATCACACCAAGTGTTTTTTTCTGCAGCAGCCGAAGATGCTACAGGAAAATTTAATAAACAATACAATAATTGGCGCTACTATTTTAGTTTAAAAGAAACCAACCAACAGTTGGCAGAAGAAAACGCACGCTTGCGTAATATGCTGCCACTTAATTTTCAATCGCCCGATACTACTAGAAAAATCTATGTAGATTCTTTATATAGAGATAGCCTAGGCAAACGCAGAAAGTACACATTGCTTGCTGCTAAAGTGATTGGCAACACGGTAACACTTCAAACAAATTTTATCACTTTAGAAAGAGGCAGTTTACAAGGTGTAAAAAAAGGAATGGCAGTAGTAGGATCTGAAGGGATTGTTGGTGTAGTTGTAAGTGTTAGCGAAAACAATGCAAGGGTGATGAGTTTATTGCACCGCAATAGTAAAGTGAGTGCCATGCTTAAGAAAGACAATAATGCTGGTAGTATTGAATGGGATGGTGCAGACCCTTCTTTTTTAATTTTAAAAAATATTCCTAAAAGTTCAAGAGTACTCAGAGGAGATAGTGTGGTTACTAGTAATTATTCTGCCAATTTCCCTTCGCATTTATTGATTGGTACAGTAAATAATATTGTAGTAGACGCAAGTAGTAACTTTTATACGCTTCGTGTAAAAACTGCCACCAACTTTTTTGCTATTCAGTATGCTTATTTAATTGACAATTTTCGCTATACAGAACAAACAAATATTGAAACCGTTATTGAAAAAAATTAATGAGTGAAATTTTAAAAAATATTATAAGATTTATTTTATTTGTATTTGTTCAGGTATTTATCCTGAACGAAGTTCCCCCATTACACCAATTCATTATTCCCTACGTTTACTTTTTGTTTATCCTTTGGCTTCCTTTTAATACCAACCGATTTTTATTACTGTTAATTGCCTTTGTATTAGGTTTGTCAATAGATTATTTTTCTGGAACCATAGGATTGCACGCTGCGCCTTGTGTGTTGATTGCCTATTTAAGACCTTTTTTATTAAACCTCTTAATTCCCCAAGACACCACCGAACAAAGTTACAATGAGCCTAGTATTAAAAGCATGGGATGGGCCCCTTATGGCTTGTATATAGGCCTTCTAACCTTTATCCACCATGTATTACTGGTATTAATTGAATGGATGCAATTTGGCGATTTTGGCTATTTTCTTGGCAAAGTAGTGGCCACAACCGCTATGAGTTTATTATTGATTTTTATTACAGAAATGTTGTTCTTTAGAAAATCAAGGCTTCGAGCTTATGGTACATAGTACAATAGCTATCAACATTTATGCATAACTTTTTTAGCACCATTTGATGCAGCATCAACATTGAAACTGCAACTTTGCAACTTAAGATTATCCTTTAGAAATTATCTTCTTACAAAATAGTTATGTCTGTATTTAATCAAAGTAGAGGTGGGGTTATTCAAATTATATTTTTTGTAATTTTTATTGTGATTGTTGGCCAGTTAATTAACCTGCAAATATTTTCTTCTAAATACAGGTTGGCGGCAGAAAATAATGCCATTTTTAGAAAAATTGTTTACCCCGACAGAGGCATCATTTTTGATAGAAAAAAAAGGGCCATGTTAGAAAACACCATCAGTTACGATTTGGTGGTTACTCCTGTAGAATCAAAGGGCACCGATACATTGGCGCTTTGCAGTATTTTAAATATAGATACTACAGAATACAAAAAGCGGATGCGCGAAATCATTTTCAAAAACACTAGTGTAAAGCCGAGTATTTTTGAACCCTTGTTAACGCAAGAATTATATGCCAAGCTGTATGAGAACATGTATAAATTTCCTGGATTTATACTTACAGATCGCTCAGTTCGTACCTATCCATACAATACAGGCGCACAAGTATTAGGATATATTGCCGAGGTTGATACTGGATTTTTACGCAGGCACAAAGACGATGGATACGAGATGGGTGACTATGCTGGTATGAATGGATTAGAAAGAACCTACGAGAAAGTGTTAATGGGCGAGCGTGGTATTAAACGATATATCAGAGACAATAAAAGCAGAATACAAGGTGCTTACGAAAATGGATTGTTTGATACCAGTGCTGTTGCTGGAAGAAATTTGTACACCAGTGTAGATGTAGAAGTGCAGCAATTAGCCGAAAAATTATTACAAAATAAAATTGGAAGTGCCGTTGCCATCAACCCAAAAACAGGTGGTATTATTGCCATGGTTTCTAGCCCAAATTATAATCCTAATACGCTTACCGGTAGTGCAAGAAAAAAGAATTTGGGTAGGATGTTATTAGATACTGCTCGCCCAATGTTTAACCGCGCCATTAAAGGACAATATCCTCCAGGTTCAACCTTTAAACCTTTGGGCGCTGTTATTGCTTTAGACGAACGGGTAATTACGCCCGGTTATGGATTCCCTTGTTATGGATCTTATAGTAGTTGTGGCGTTGTTGTAAAATGCGAACACAAAAATGCAGGGCATGCAGGCTCATTGCGTTTGGCACTAGCCAATTCTTGTAACTCTTATTTTTCGCAGATTTTTAGAATGGCTATTGACAATCCTACTTACCATAATCCGCAATTAGGCTATTTAAAATGGAAGGAATACATGAATTCATTTGGAATGGGCCGAACATTAGATGTTGATTTACCAAGCGAGAATAGAGCCAGTGTTCCAGACACCGCTGTATACAATAAAGCATATGGGAAAAATAGGTGGAATAGCTGTACTATTTTAACCCTTGGAATTGGGCAAGATAAAATGACAGCAA
>CAIKZP010000003.1 GCA_903831935.1 uncultured Bacteroidota bacterium
AATTGCAGCTGATTGGAACTTTGCATTTTTAAATGCAAAAACAAACTTAGTTACAATTACACATCAAGATGATATTTACGAGCCAATGTTTGCAGAAGCAGCCATTAAATCATTTAACAAAACCACACTTATTTCATTTACTAATTATGCGGATATTCATGGCGAAAAGTTAAAAACATATTCATTAAATAGTATTGTTAAAACGCTTTTATTAATCCCTTTCTTAATTAAAAAGAAAATAAAATCTAAGTTCATAAAAAAAATAATTTTATCGTTTGGAGATCCTATTTGCTGCCCTTCAGTAACAATAAATAAAAGTTTATTGCCTGAATTTAGTTTTTCAAAATATTACACATGTGCTTTAGATTGGCATGCTTGGTATCAATTAGCAAACACAGTTGGCGAATTTGTATTTATTAATAAAAAACTTATTAAACATAGAATCCACGAAGAATCCGAAACAACAAACCAAATTAAAATTGGAAAACGACAAGAAGAAGAAGCGATTATATTAAAACAAATTTGGGGTGAGCGAATAGGAAACCTTATTGCTAAAGCATATAAAAAGGGACATTTAGAAAATACATTGTAAAAAATATTCATTATGGCGCTTATTATAATTTTTTGGACCATTATTTATTGCTTAAGCACAGCTTTTTCTATAGTATTATTGGGCGATAGAAATTTAATATCTGGAAATTTATTAAGCCTTGATTCGATTGTTAAGTTACTATTTAATTGGAAATTTATATTAGCAATGGCTCTTGCCATATTTTCTAGAATTAGTTTTATTTTACTAAATAATAGTTTTTTAAAAGTGCCCAAACTAGCAAGCATTTCAACTACTTTAACAACATTCGTTACATTAATATCAATATTGTTTATTGTTATAGCAAATAATGTTTTTTTACATGAAAAATTAAATTCACAACAAATTCTTGGCGGCATCATCATTTTGATTGGTGTTTCAATTATGATAAAATAAAATTAAATACAATGTCTGAGACTCCATTTAACGAATCATATCTTCAATATCAAACTAATCGATCATGGATTCGAAAAATAATTCGAAATATTTATTTATGGCAAGTGCAAAGATTGGTTATAGGTGATACTATTGATTTTGGCTGTGGAATTGGAGAGCAACTTTCTCTTTTTTCAAAAAGCTCAATTGGTTTAGAAATTAATAAATCTACTGTTGCTTATTGCCAATCAAAAGGATTGAATGTTTCATTATATGATCCCGAAACAGACAACTATACATTAAATGGCTTTCCGGAAAACAAATACCAGACGCTTGTTATTAGTCATGTATTAGAACATTTAAATGATTCAGATCTAATTCTTAAGAAATTAATGGAATCTTGCTCAAGGATTGGCGTTAAAAGAGTTATTATAATTGTGCCATGTGAACTTGGATTTAAACATGATAAAACGCATATCACATTCATAAACAATACGTACCTAAAAGAAAAAAACCTTCTCGCTCATGCAAATTTTGTAGCTGAGAAAAAAGGCTATTTTCCGTTTAATTTAAAATTCATTGGAAAGATATTTACCTACAATGAATTCTTTGTGATTTATAATTCAAAATAGTAGTACTTAAGTTCTTATTACTTTTTATTTAACTGACTCTTTGCCCAGTTAAGATTTCCTTGGGCCAATTTATGGGTTGGATTTAATTGCAAAGCCTTACTACATGCATCAATAGCTTTTTGCCATTCTAATAATTGATTATAGGCAGCACCCATATTATTGTAAGCATCTGCATTATTGGCATCAATTGCTAAAGCCGCTTTACAAGCATCAATACATTTTGCATATTCTTTGGTATTATATAAAAGCAAACTTTGGTTGATATAATCTGCAGCAGTTGTAGGTTTAGAAATAGGTGCTACTTCTAAAGGACGTTTGTTAATTCCCATAGATAAGTAGTCTTTCCCTTTTGCATAATTTGGCTGAATTTGTAAGATTTTATTAGCGGTTTCAACCAACTTATCCCACTGTTGTGTTTCGCTATAAATCATGGCTAACATATCTAGAGGCTCTAAAGAATATGGGTTAACTGTATTTGCTTGGATGGCCATATTCTCTGCATCTGCATAACGGTGAATTCTTTTAAGAAATCTAGCATAATAATAATATGGCTGGTGCGATGATCGACTGTTATATTGAATTGCTTTTTTAAAATTATCTTCTGCTTCTTGATTTTGATTTGTAGCACCCTTTAGTATTGCAATATTGGTATATAGCACATCATAATAGTGGTTGTAAAACAAAGCCTTTTGAAAATACGTATTTGCTCCATCATAGTTTCCTTTGGCCATTTGTGTTAAACCATAATTCATTAAGCCCCTTCCATTTGCAGGGCTTTTAATTGTTACATCATACCACAAAGTTTCTTCTGTTTTCCAAACCTTATTTCTTTGATATACGCCATAAGCATTTAAACACACTATTATGAATAACCCAAAAAGAACAATTCGATTCATTTTTACAATTGACACTGAACTGCTTTTAATTCTTTGCATTATTAAAAGCAAATAATTACCTGCCGCTAATGCCAATCCAATAAACGCAAAAAACATTCTATGATCATTAGTTACTTCAGCAAAAGGCGCTAGCGAGGTTGGAAGCAATGATACAGAGAACCAAATTAGGCCGAATGTTATTGGCCTTGTTTCTTTTTTTATAGATGTTTTAAAAATAGCAACTACTAGTAAAACAATAAACACCAACCCAACAATAATTCGCTCATCGAAGGCATTTGAAATTACGCCCCAATCGGAGTCTGCCGATAAATTAATTGGAATAAAAAATGCAATAACATATCTAACCCAAACAAATGACTGCGTTAATATATAGTGGCCTAGAGGGTTTGAGATGTCGCTTGTAGATTTCATTTGCGAAAGCGTATAATACTGAACCGCCGCTACACAAAAGAACAAAGGCAATAAACTAAGTATTGTTTTAAAAATTGCATTGAAATTAGTTTTCTTAAAATGACCTGCAATTGAAATATTTTTTTCAAATAAATTGATATAGAAAAATAAAATGATTACTAAGGTTAGTACTGTTTCTTTTGTAAAAACCCCAATTACTGCAGGAATAACATAAAGAAAATATTTTCGCTTTTTGGGTGCCAAAATAAAAATACCAAATGAGAGTAGAATAAAAAAGGTTGACAATACATCTGATCTGGAAATAATATAATTAATCGTTTCGGCATTTGCTGTATGCATGGCATACCAAGCAGCAATTAAAAGCGCGCAATATTTTGTCCACTCATTATCAATTGCCTGATTCAAAATTTTCTGGTATACAAAAAACAATAAAATACAAATTAAGGTGAACCAAATAAATGTAGAGAGATGAAAGTAAAACGGATTTAAATCGCCAGCTAACCAATAATCAACAGCCAACGAAACACTTACAATTGGCCTAAGCCCCCAGTGCGAAGGCAGGGTACTGAACATTTGTGGTGTATAAAAGAACTTCGCACAGTTATTGATGTTTTTAATATAGGGATTATCCTCAATAGTATGAGAATCGTCGAAATGGAAAGTATTGTTGAAATGGTTTGAATAACTTAAAAGGAAAATACTAAAAAGCAAAAGTGCAAGCGCCAATAGTTTTGGCTTACTCGAATTCAAATCTTTCATTGTCTGTTAGGGTTTTAGAACGTACCATAAAAATAAGAAGATTTAGAATACAAGCACGATTCCCAATATGGGAATGCGTTTAGTTAAACCCCCTTTAAACTTATTTCGTAACCCTAAACCAATCTACATCTACAAAGGAACCCATTTTACCAATTGGTGTTGCAGTGCAAAACAGCCCAAACTTGGCGCCAATCCACTTGTCGGGTTTTGACATGAATGGCTTTCCAATTGGCTGGAATTGTATGCCGTCTTCACTATAACTAAACTGACACTGACCGTCTGGAGCAGTTATGGCAACTCGTAAATAAACTGTTGACAGCTTTATTGGTTGCTGCGCTATTACTTGCTCTTCTAATCCGTTCAAAGCATTTTTACAAACTACTTGATTCACAAAATAACCATTGGCATTTTTTGTAATTGACAAGTAGGCATAATCATTACCCATTACCAACAAACCTGCTTTCTTCTTTTCTCCTGCAGAAAAATCAGTTGTCCATTTTAGTTTAGTTGTTGCAGTAAAATTGGGTGCTGGATATTTTTGTAGCAACAAATTTGGAACTGTCCATAAGTTTCTGCCTGTATCGGATGGAATGGCAAATAGTCGCAAATAACCAGTATTTCTAATTAAAGCAGACCATTGTACTCTGGGATTAGCATGCCATTGCCATTGCAAACCTAGTGTGTCTGAATTAAACTCATCCGATTCTACAGGTGTTTCAATAGGATAGACTTTACCTACATTCGGTTTTTTATACACTAACACGGGCTCTCCTTTTCCATCTCCATCAACATCTTTGCCCATAACAGGCCAATTGTCTTTCCATTGAACGGGTTGCAAATGCAAGATTCTTCCATACACCCCTTTATCTTGAAAATGTAAAAACCAAGATTCACCTGTTTGTGTTTCTACCCAAGCACCTTGGTGCGGACCATTTGTTGGAGTGCTCCCTTGATCCATCACTACTTTTCTTTCGTAAGGACCATAAATATTTTTTGATCGAAGTGCTAATTGCCACCCTGTTCCTACCCCACCGGCTGGTGATAAAATATAATAAAACCCATTGCGTTTGTAAAACTTAGGTCCTTCAATTGTAGGATCGAGGTCGTGTCCATCGTATACATGTTTTCCATCGTCGGTAACACTGGTTACTGTTTGATTTAATTTGAATACAGTTATTAAACTATTCACTCCCGCCCTACTTGCAGCCCATCCCACAGCTAAATAGGCTTTTCCATCATCATCCCAAAAACATGTTGGATCAATAATTCCTCTACCAGGTAATACCAAAACAGGCTTGCTCCAATCTGATTTTGGATCCTTGGTTTTAATCATATAAATACCATATTCTGGATCGGGATAAAAAATATAAAATTCGTTTTTATAAAACCGAATATTAGGCGCCCAAACGCCTTTGCCATGTTGGGGTGTATTAAAAACGTCTTCGGGGATTTGTTTTTTTAGTGCATAATTAATAATGCGCCAATTCACTAAGTCTTTAGAATGCAAAATAGGTAGTCCGGGTGTGCAATTAAAACTAGATGCCGTCATATAATAATCCGAACCAACCCGAATGGCATCAGGATCTGAATAATCTGAATACAAAACTGGGTTACGATAAGTACCATCTCCATTGTCTGCCACCCAAACTTTTGAAACATAGTTTTGTTGGCTAAAAATTTGAAGGGATAATAATAAAGAAACAATAATTAAATAGGATGCTTTATTTTTCATGGTATTGTATCGATTATAATCAAACGAAATTAGCGTTTAATATGATGGAATAAAAAAGATGAAGCTCATTGATTTTATTTCAAAATTTGATTCAATTTTCAATATTTATTTTTACGGTTATGCTGCAACCTTTTGGCAAATCAGTTGGTCTTTTTATAAAAAGTCCTTCGGCAGTTTGATGCCACTGTAATTTCATTTTACTTCCCAAAATTTCTACAGAAGCAATTTTGCTTTCTAATAATTTAGAGCCACTTGCTAATGAAGTGATGATTAAATCTGTAGTTGGCTGTGTCATACAAAATGCATAAATAGTTTTTCCTTTTTGAGTAAATCTAAAATCTGCAGCCGTATAAGGTTTGGTTCTAAAATCCTTTATTCCACCAAATGTTCCAGCTTCTTTTTTATCGGTAACAGAAGGTCCTTCGCCATAAACTTTCCATGGACGAGTGCCATAAATTCCTTCACCATTTATTGCAGTCCATGTTGCAACTTCTTCTAAAATATGCTGCACATCTTGCTCTAAGTCTCCTTCGGGTGTTTGTACAATATTCAACAGTAGATTGCCATTTTTACTCACAATATCTATCAACATTAAAACAATATCATTAGCCGTTTGATATTTCTGCCCTTCTCTATAAAACCAATCTCCAATTGAGGTATCGGTCTGCCAAGGATAAGGTGTAATAGAGTCAGTTAAACCTTTCTCTATATCTAATACCCACATAGGATTTGTAGATCCGTGTTTGGCGTTATAGACTGCTTCTAATTTTCCATTATTGAATTTTTTATTTTCATTGTAATAGTGTGCTAGCATTTTTCTGCCAATTGAATCAAAAGGCAATTCACTATCTGAATACAAAAGGTCTGGATGATAATTATCAATCAATTCAGTAATACTATTCAACCATTCTACTTGATTTTCGTGATTAGTAGTAAGCCATCCATTGTCGAGAGAATCTGTTTTTTTATGATATAAATCTTCATAGAGAGGATTAGTGCCATCATAAGGAATACCAGCATAAGGACCAGTTTTATCTGCACCGCGGCTTGTTTGAAACCAAGTATAACTAGCAGCTAAATGTTCAGAAACACCAAAGCGTAATCCTTGTTTTTTTGCTGCTGCTTGCCATAAACCAACTATGTCTTTTTTGGGTCCCATATTCGCAGCATTCCATCTATGAATTTTAGAATTCCATAAAAAGAAATTATCATGGTGCGATCCCATGCTTACAAAATATTTTGCCCCAACTCGTTTGTATAATTTCATTAACGCTTCAGGATTAAAACGCTCTGCTTTCCACAAAGGAATAATATCCTTAAATCCAAATTGAGATGGATGACCATAGCGCGATAAATGATCGGCATAATCAACATCGGGCTTACCTGTAAAAGATTTTGTTTTTTTATCGTAAGTATCACTGCTATACAATTTTCTTGCATACCAATCGCCCCTACGCGGCACTGCTTGTGGCCCCCAATGTGCCCAAATGCCAAACTTTGCATCTCTAAACCATTCTGGAAATTTATATTGTTCTTTAAATGATGCAAGTGTTGGTTGAAATGTTTTATTGTCTTTAACATACTGCGCAACATCAATCATTGGCGCTATCCATATATCTTTTTCATTTTGCTTTAAATATTTTAAGAAAGCCCTGTGTTCAGAAACGGCAACATTTAAATTATTTCCTCCTCCAACACCATGAAATAGTATGACTAATAAAGAATTGGTTGCTTGCGCTTTTTTTACCCACTCTTCCATTTCTTCGGCTGTATGACCATTAACCAAATAACAATCTACATTGTAAAGATTTACTTCGTTGAGTTGATGCATTTCATTTCTTACTGCTCTAGCTGCTACAAAATCATTCTTCAACCCATCTATAAATAGTGAGTCGCCAATTTTCATATCGCCACATGTAAATGCAAAAGTTCGTTTGGTTTTTCCATCTAGAGATTGTAAAAAAAGATTGGTCATTCTAATTTCATCAGTCATTCGTTTTACCGTATAATTTTTTAAATCATATTCCTTACCTACCCATTCTCTTCCTGTACCTCCCACGCAAGGATGATAGAGTGTATGGTTCCCTAATTCATGACCCTTTTGCGCTAATTTTTTCCATTCGCTTAATCTTGTTTGAACTGACTGAGAAAATGCAGTTACATAAAATGTAGCTTTTAAACCCAAAGAATCTAATACGGGAACAGCATTGTCTAACTGTTGGTTAATTGCATCGTCATATGTAAGAACTACCGCACATTTTTTACCCTTCCACAAATTGCTAGATTGCGCATATCCAACAGAAAGGACGGCAGAACTAATGAGTAAAGCAATGATGATTTTTTTCATGTTAGTACATTTGTATTGAACGATAAATTTAATGAAAAGTATTACTAAGAAATCTTGTATTGTCTATTCCTGATATAGCTTGTCAAAAGGTTTTATCAGGAAAAGACTGCTGAATGGTTTTCTGTATCCTCCACTGCTATTTTCTTCCAATCATTCCATAAGCCATTGGTAAAAGAATAGGTAGTAAAAACGATTTATGCCTTTATTTTGTTTTAAATTCCCAGGTGAGTTTGCCAATATTATTGGGTTTACCTTTATCGGCTTCTGAAATGGTACCCTGAAATTTTCCTTTTTGATCTCGTTTCACTTTAATGGTTCTCCACGAAAAATCGCCTTTTTCATAATCGAATGTTTTACCATCATCATCATATAAATTATAAGAAGCTTCTTTTTGGCCATAATAACGAATCGCTAAATCGAATTTTCCTTCTGCTATAGTATTGGTTACAGCCATTGGAATAATTCCACCATCCCGAACAAAAACGGGTATATGTGCTAGGCCAGGTGTTACTGAAATGATTTCTGATTCCCCCGCCAATTCACCGGTATAAAAATCATACCATTTCCCAATGGGTAAAATTACTTTTCTGCTGGTATCTCCTGTGAATAATGGGGCTATTAATAAATTATCTCCCATCATATATTGGTCTTTTATTTCTTTTTTTGAAGCAATGGCATAAGGATTTTTTTCTGAATCTACTTTAGCAATTGTTTCCTTTGACATTACTGAAAATCCATCAACTAAATTCATTGCCCTAATTGGCGGACGACCATAAAAAGCATATTCCGCAAAGCAGGTATACAAGTAAGGTATGAGTTGCATTCTTAAATTGGCCACATCAGCTACTTCTTTTTCTACTTCAGGAAATGTCCAAGGCTTTGTACCATCTGCCCAGGCGTTTAACATAGCAATGGGCGAAAAACAAACTGTTTGCATCCTACGAAGCCAATCTTCTGCAGAACCTGAACTTCTAACTTCGGGTGTCCATAATGTGCCTATGAATGAGCTATTAATTAATGCAGTAATAAAATCTCTATGACTATAATAATCGTTATAAATTACGAAGGGGAAAGAACTAGCTCCTGCATTCGTTGCTCTTACTAATCCATAGGTTCTTTGATTTTTGGCACGATATAAATTCGTATTTAATTTTTGCATCATCATCCCATACGTTTGTCTCATTATTTCTGCCGGTATTTTCGAAGGGAATTTGGTAACATCTGGCCATAACCAGAAATCAAATCCATCATTTTCATCCATCTTAAATCCACTTACACCAATATCAAGTAAATTTTTGGTTAAATGATTTCCAATGATGTCATTGGTTTGTTTCATTGAATAGTCAGGGATATAACCCGACCAAACTGTATGCGAAGCAATGAATGGCTTTAAAACATTCATAAATTTTGCTTCAGGAGATATGTATGGGTTTATCCAAAGATTAGTATAAATGCCTTTGTCTTTTAATGTTTTGATTAATCCTTTGGGATCAGGGAATCGACCACTATCCCAATCATAAGTACAAGGATATGATTTACTTTGCCACCCTGGTTCTAAACCAATTACTGTTAATGGAAATTGATGTTTGGTAAATCCTTCAACTTCATTTAGTAATTGTTCGGCATTAAATAAAGTAGGGGTTCTATGCCAAAAACCCAAACCCCATTTTGGTGGTAGACAACCGCCACCTTGGTATAAATTAAATCTACTCACTGCATCTAATGTGGTGGGGCCTCCAAATACAAAAAGTTCTACACCCTCGGTTGGCACTAAAACTTCTATATTATCTGAATATGGCGAAGCGGACCATTTTTTATCAGTGTTACGGTCTCTAACATCAGGAGGATTTTTACTATCCACTCTAACGCCTGTACCCACCCATATATCAATATATCTAGTAGAATTTATAAAAACGCCATAGCCTTTGGAGGAAACATAAAAGGGAATTGGGGCATGTGTGCGACCATTATCTATTCCACCATAATGATCTTCATGTAATTTAAGAATGCGCCCTCTTTGTTCAACGGTTTTAAAATTCAAACCCAAGCCGAATATTTTTTCATTTTTATCAAGTGGAAATCTTAAATATGTTTTACCATCATATACCTCCACTTTTATTTCATTTTCTGTTATAGGGAAAGTAGCCAATGGCATATTATTAATTGCCGCAGTTTTTGGAGGCACTCCCGAAATAGTTAAAAAATTAATTAATTCCGGTTTGCCAACTTCCGCTTTCCAAACACCATTGGCCATTTTTTTCCAATGTAAAGAAGCTTTTTGTGACTTTGCATCCATTGAAAAAAATGTAGCAATGGTAATGAACACTATATAAAATAAAAATCTGGGAGAATATTTCATGTAAAATGCATTGATTTTTAAATTAGTTTAATCATGTTTGTGAACCCACAATTTAATGATGATTCTAATTGTTGTTATTGATTTATTTCGGAAAAAGTTTACCTATAATGGTACCTTTTAATAGCTGAATTTATGCTAGAAAACTGAAAAGAGTGTAATAAAACCTAAAGTTGTGGCCTTGCCAGGAATCGAACCTGGATCTGGAGCTTCGGAAACTCTTATACTATCCATTGTACTACAAGGCCAAGTCTGCAAAAGTAATTGAAGCGGGCTACTAATGCAAAAGTTCCTGAATAGCCGCTGGAAGAAAGATATGCGTGGGCACACTACTCATAATTTTTAAATCGTCTAATAGTGAGCTTTCGTTGTCTAAAAAACGTAAAACCGTTTCTGGTTGATTCGATTTAAAAATGGCCGAAAAAATTTGATTGCCATTGAGTTTTTTATGATGCAGCACATTTAATAAAACACTATCATAGAATTGCCCCTTGCGTTGGTGCATTGAAATTGATGCAAATTGCTGTTGGTTATGCTTTAATCCTTTAATAATGGCAGCGGTTCTTTTTTGAATAAACTGAAAAGCAAACCCACTGCTGCCCTTGGCCTGTCCGCCTTCAATTCCAATATTTATCATTCGGCCTTTTTGTAATTCAAATGGCTGATTGGTCATTGGAATCACGCCTATCTCTTCGTGTGTAATGGTATAACTGCTAATCTGTAATTGTTGCCCTATATAAGCTTTTAATTCGTTTTCGTAGGCTTCTTTGGGCAGTAGCGTTGGGGTAAAAAGCGTGTATTCTATCAAGGCCTTTTTTTCAGAAACCGGCAAAACGTACATAAAGCTTGTGCCATTTTTTTGGCTAATTCTAAAATCCATAAAAATGGCTTCTGATTTATTAAAACTAGCGGTATCTGTTTCAATTACCCAACCTGTAAAATGTTGTAAAAATTGATACTTCTTTAAATTGATTGGCTGAAATGAAATACTATTAAAAACAAAATCGGCACTAACCACATTTTTTTCTAAATGAACAAATGCTTGGTTATTTTCTGAGTGTATAGAAGCGACTCTTTCATAACAGAATTCAATATTTGAAAACTGTGTGGCTTTATTTAATACGTATTGATAAAAATCTAAACCCTGAATCATTTTATATTGGTAATGACCCAAGTTTAAATTACTCGAAAAATCGGTTGAATGAAACTGCATAGTATTCCACCGATGATGCACGATAGGCTCGAATAAGCCTGGCCTTTGTTCCCAAAAACACCAGGTTCTATCATTGGTTTGTTTAGCTGATTGGTCTATTACTAAAATGCTTTTATTGAAGAAGAAAGGATCTTCCATCATGCGCATTAGCAAACTCAATCCTGCACATCCTGCACCTGTTATAATATAATGATAGTGTTTGGATGACATGTATTTGTAAGTTCTTACAATTTATGAATGAGAAGATTTTTGTAGCAAATCGTCGCGCCTTACTTTGTCCCAATATTTTTTTGCAACCACTAACATGCCAAAGCTTTCTCCTTCTTCTTTGTGTAAATGTTTGTGGTGCATTTTATGCGCCCAACGTATTGCTTTAATATATCGATTATTGCTCCTTGAAAATAATTTGAATCGTTGGTGGATAATAATTTCATGGACTAAAAAATAAGCAAATCCATACATAGCAATGCCTGCGCCAATGGCAACAGACCAATAGTTTTGAGCCATGCTTCCTAGCATAATACAAAGCCAACTTGGTATAGCAAATATGATAAAGAATGCATCGTTTTTTTCAAAAAAACCTGTTCCTTTTTGGTGATGGTCTTCATGCAAAAACCACAAAAAACCATGCATCACATACCTATGTGTGAGCCAGGTAATTCCTTCCATGATGCAGAAAGTCATTAATGTTACAAGTACGTATTGCATTTTATAAAAAATTTCGAAGGGTTAAAAAGAATAAGGCCTGTATGATTAACAAATCTATGGCAAAATGGTTTCGCTTATTAAATTGGAGTTTAGTAAAAACAAACAATAGTACTAGGCTTACCACAAACCAAGTAAAATAGTTAAAGTCTGGAATCTCTTCTGTTTTCCAATTCCAGTACTTTAGTTTTATGGCCACTGGCTCCATGATCCAATCAAAAAAGCTAGCTAGCAATGCCCCATCTATTAATAATGAAAACTTTTCTATTAACGGCGACATTGTAAGATCCATTGAATTTGATTTTTCTTTTATCCAATCATGTAAACGCGTCATTACAATTCCACTAGCAAAAATCAATACAAACCAATTCAAACCTATTAACCAAGGAACCCCATTTATTTTTGGTCCCATTACTGTTCCATATTGGTAACTACCAAATAGCCTTCCTGTATTTACACCAATCATTTCTACCCCCATACCCGTAACAAAACATATGGCCATAAATCCAAAAAATGCTAGGTTTTTTTCTGTCTGAGTCCAAATTAATAGCCCTACCATTAACAATAAGTTTAGGCTAGTATTACCTATAAACCAATTGGCATAAGGCGTCAATAAAATACCTATAGCACCTGACACATGAAAAAGCAATGCAATAAAAACAGCAATATTATTTTTTGTAAACTTAAATGTCATAGCAAGAATGGCGCTTTTATTAATTAGTATATTTCTCTGCCACCAAATCACTCATAATTTTGGCACTCTTTAAACACAAAGGTATGCCTCCGCCAGGATGTACGCTCCCTCCTACAAAATATAACCCTTCCATTTTATTTGAAAAATTAGGATGGCGTAAAAAAGCTGCCATTTTTGAATTAGAACTGGTACCATACAAAGACCCCATATAAGAGGCTGTTTTGGCTTCTATCATTACAGGATCTAATATTTCTTCTACCTCAATCAATGGCTCAATATCAACCCCTAAAATGCGATTCAATTTTTGAATGATTGCTGCGCGATATTGCTGTTGATAAGCTGTCCAGTCTTGATTATTATTGGCTGGGGCATTGACCATTACAAACCAGTTTTCCTTTCCATTAGGCGCTTGAACACCGGGCTCCATTTTGCTTGTAATATTCACATAAATGGTGGGGTCGTGCATGATTGTTTTTGCAGTAAAAAGCAATTCAAATTCTAAAGGATAATCTTTTGTAAAGAAAATATTGTGTAATTCTAATTGAGGAAAAGAGGCATTGATTCCCCAATAAAATATAAAGGCGCTACTGCTGCGTTCTTGTTTTAAAATATTAGTTGCAGCCAATGAATTATTCAATAAATATTTATAGGTAAAGTAGGCATCCATATTACTAACTACAATATCAGCTATTGTTGTTTTTCCATTTACTTCAACGGCCGTTACTTTATTATTTTCGTGGCTGATTTTTTCAACTTTGCTATTAAAACAAAACTGCACACCTTTTTTTAATGCCAGTGCATATAGCGCATTGGTAATACTTATCATGCCGCCTTTGGGATAAAAGGTTCCTTCGCTAAGTTCTAAATGCGGAATTAAACTTAACATCCCTGGCGCTTTGTAAGGATTGCTGCCATTATAAGTTGCAAATCGATTAAATAATTGAATAGCATGTGGCGTAGTAAAATAACTAGCATTCACTTGATGCATTGTTTTAAATAAATACTTAAAACGAAGTGTTTTAATGGCCTTGAAAATGGCAGCCTTGAAAAGTGTTTTTTTATTGTGTAATGAATGATTTAAAAAAACAGTAGCAATATGATCGTATACTTTTTTTGAGTCCTTTAAATAATTGAGTGTGGCTGATTTTTTTTCGCCAAGTTTATTTGCTAATTCATCGGCCAACAAATCATTATTTGTATAGGCATTAATAATAACCCCATCTTCATAAAAATATTTAAATGATATTGGCAATGCTTGGTAACTAAAATAGGGCGCCATTGGCTCCTTTGCTAGGTCAAATAATTCTTGAACATTTGCTGGCTGTGTAAATAAACTAGGGCCTGCATCAAAACTATATCCTTCCTTATTAAAATGGCTGAGCTTGCCACCTGGGTATTCATTCTTTTCGTACACAACCACTTCAAAGCCTTGTACAGACAATCTTATAGCCGCCGCAAGTCCTGCAATTCCAGAACCGACAATAATTGCTTTTTTGACTTGTAACATTGTAAGAAAATTATTAGGCTAAGTTAGTGGAATGATTGGCTTGCCACCACTCCATCATTTTTGGAAAAACAATTTCGAACCATACGGTAAAGCGACCATCTTTTTGATTCATAGATGCCTGCACCATTTCCATTGATTGATATGCGTAATCGTTTACTTCTATAGGGTTAGGAACAATTGCTGCATTGTAATATCCTATAAACACATGGTCGAATTCGTGTTCGATCAGGCCGTTGCTAAAACTAGCCTGGTAGGTAAAATCAAATATTTTAGTGAGCGGTGTTTGAAATCCCATCTCTTCTTCTAATCTTCTTGCTGCAGCATCTACAACTAATTCATTTGGGCGAGGATGGCTGCAACAAGTATTGGTCCACAAACCACCGCTATGGTATTTATCTAATGCCCTTTGTTGTAATAGTAATTCGCCTTTTTCATTAAAAATAAAAATGCTAAATGCCCTATGAAGCAATCCTTTTTCATGGGCTTCCATTTTTTCCATGAAAGCTTGCTCTTCGTCTAACGCATTTACCAATACAACCTGCTCCATAATAAAAATGTAAAAAATTAAAGCATATTCAATTGACTTCTAATGCCTGCTTTCGCTAAAATAAAAAACTTGCCATAATCTGGAATACGCACCCTTGCTTCCATAATTTTTTGCGGCTGAATCTTTTTTATTTTTTTAAACAAACTGAGGTAATATTTAAAAGCCACATACACCCCAAACCTTGCTTTGATTGGCAATTGAATAATTCCTTCAAATGCATCATCAAAATCTTTTTGAATATCTATTTCAATAGCCTGTTTGTCTGCTTCACTAAAATTGCTAAAATCGCAATTAGGAAAATACATCCGATCTAAGCCTTGAAAATCTGCTTTTAAATCGCGTAAGAAATTTACTTTTTGAAATGCCGATCCCAAACTTTTGGCAGATGGTTTTAATAATTCATATTGTTGACGATCGCCTTCACAAAATATATACAAACACATTAACCCAACTACTTCGGCACTTCCATAAATATATTGTTCGTATCCTTGTTTATCGTAATTGCGTTTATCTAAATCTAATTCCATGCTATATAAAAAAGCTTCAATTAATGCATGGTCTATTTTATATTCATTTACTGTTAATTGAAAACTGTGTAAGATAGGATTCAGGCTTATTTTACGGTCAATCGCTTCATAAGTAGCCATTTTAAACTCGGCTAATAAAACTGTTTTGTCATGGTCATGAAAGCTATCTACAATTTCATCCGCAAAGCGAACAAAGCCATAGATATTAAATATTGGTGCCCTTAAGTCTTTATGCAATAGTTTAATGGCCGAAGAAAAACTAGTACTGTATTTCTCGGTGGTTATTCTGCTACAATCCTGACTCAATTCATGAAACAGGTTCATCATTTAGTTCAATTTTTAACTTTTAACTGCTTGTTTACTAACCTAGCTACCACTTCTCCACTTATTAAACTTGGTGGCACGCCAGGACCCGGAACCGTTAACTGACCTGTATAAAATAAATTATTTAACTTCTTACTCTTACACGATGGCTTTAAAACAGCGGTTTGGAGTAAAGTGTTCGCTAAACCATACGCATTTCCTTTAAAAGAATGATAATCATTTATAAAGTCTTTATGCGCATAACTCTTTTTAAAGATAATAGATTCTCGAATAGATTGTTTGAGTTGTTTTTCTGCTCTTGTAAGTATTAAATCAAAATATTTATCCCTCAACTCCTCTGTATCATCTTGCAAACCAGCAGCCACAGGTATTAAGAAGAATAGGTTTTCGCAACCCTCCGGAGCCGAACTAGCATCCGTTACCGACACAGCACTCACATAAAACAAAGGGTCTGTTGGCCATTCCTTGGTTTTATAAATCTCCTTACCATGAACATCAAAGGAAGTATCGAAAAATAAAGTATGGTGTTGTAGTCCTTCAATTTTTTTATTTAAGCCAACATAATAAATTAAACAGCTTGGTGCCATCACACGGGTATCCCAATATTTAGCAGAATAAGACCTAAACGCTTTGGGCAATAAATCTGTTTCTATATGGTGATAATCTGCGCCTGCAATTATTGCATCGGCTTGGTATTCTTTGATGATTTTTTTTCCATCAACAAGTGCAGAAACATCTACACTACTAATAGATTTCTGCTGAATATTTACCGCTACAACTTCTTCTTCAAATTTAAATTTCACACCAAGTTCCAGTGCTAATTGGTACATAGCGTTCACTATTTGATACATCCCTTTTTCAGGATACCAAGTGCCTCCTTTAATATCGGAATAGTTCATCAAGCTATATAATGCCGGTGTATCTTCTGGCAAAGCACCTAAAAATAGAACAGGAAATTCCATCAGTTCTTTCAACTTAGGATTCGTGAAATGCTTTGCTACATGGGTTTTGATAGAATTGAAAACATCTAATCGAAACAGGCCACTAATTAAATCTTTGTCTACAAACTCTAGCAAAGATTGGCTAGGCTTAAAAACCAATTTGTTAATCCCTACTTTATATTTGAATGCAGCTTCTTTTAAAAAATGGTCTAGTCGTTCGCCGCTTCCTGGTTCAATTGTTTCGAATAAATTTTTAAATGCCCCATAATCTGCGGGAATATCTATAGGGCCATCATTCCAATAAACACGATAAGAAGGATCTAATCTTTTTAAGGTATAATAATCGGAAACTGATTTGCCAAATTGTTGAAAGTATCGTTCAAAAACATCGGGCATCCAGTACCAACTTGGGCCCATATCAAATACAAAACCATCTGCAGTAAATTGTCTTGCCCTTCCACCAGGTTGGTTGTGTTTTTCTAATACCGTAACATCCCATCCATCTTTGGCTAAAAAACTAGCAGCAGACATTCCTGCAAAACCTGCGCCAATAATGATTGATTTTTTTTTCACAATAGGTTATAATGAAAGGCAATTTAGCACTAAATTAATAACGCTGTATTTGTGACTTGAGTAATTTTCTAGCAAAGTGAATTCTGCTTTTAATAGTTCCTAATGGCTCTTGCAACATATCTGCAATTTCATGGTATTTGAAACCATCAAAATACAATAAAAATGGGTTTCTAAAAATAACAGGAAGCTGATAAATTGCTTCTTGTACTTCTTTCATATTCAACTTAGCAATCGCTTCATTCGATATCGCTCCTTGGTTATTGTCTATTAAAAACTCATTGGGCGAATTATCAAATATGGTGTTTTGCTTCGATTTTCTGCGGTAATTATTAATAAAAATATTACGCATGATGGTGTACAACCATGCTTTAATATTGGTACCAACATTGTATTTATCTCTGTTGGCAAGTGCACGAAACAAGGTTTCTTGAATTAGGTCTTTAGCGGCTTCGTTATCTCTAGTTAACGTAAAAGCAAAAGGCTTCAAAAAATCTGTGTTATTAATGAGCATTTGGTCAAAATCTAGTGCAGACATAATTTTTGTTTAACTTATTATAAAACGAAGTTAAACAAAACAAATCGATAAATACTTTATTTTGTTTAATTTTTTATAAAAAAAGATTAAACAAAAAGAAAGGGACTATAAACTAGCTATAAAGCCCATTACTTCGTTTAAAGAACTCATGAAACGAACATTTTCGGGCAATTTCTTTTTATAGGTTTGTACCAATTGACCAGATATTACCATAGGAATACTTGGTGTTTTTACGGCCACACTATTTAAAAATTTCTCGAAATTGAAATTATTGGCAACGGAAGTTAAATGAGTGTATAAGAATTTAGGCCTTTTTAAATCAGCTAAAAATTTAATATCTACAATTGGAACATTTGCACCCATATAAATGACCTTAATACCCCTTACTTTCAGCATATAATACATATACAATAAACCTAATTCATGGTGTTCGCCTTCTGGCAAAAACAGTAAAATTGACTGGTCAAGATCAACATGAGGTGTAGCCGTTTCAATGCCAATAATTAATTTTTGGCGGATAATATTGGTTACTAAATGCTCTTGTGCAGGGTTAATATGGTTGGTTACCCAAAGAATCCCAATGCGTTCTAAATAAGGAAAAATAATTTGTGTGATGGTTTTTTCAATGCCTTTGTTGGCAATATAACTATCAATAATTTGCTCAAATTCATCTAGTTGCAAATTTATTGTGTAGTTGATCAGGTCGTTTAATAGTCTTTCTTGTTGTGCCTCAAAGCTAGAAAGTGACATGATTTTTTCTGACAGGTCTGTTTCAGACATTTTATCAATATGCGAAATCTTATACCCGTATTTATTGAGTAAAGCTACATTTAATAAAGTTTTAAGCTCTTCGTTGGAATAGAACCGAATATTAGTATCTGTTCTATTTGGGCTTAAAAAAGAATAGCGTTGTTCCCAAATACGAATAGTATGGGCCTTAATGCCTGATAAATTCTCTAAATCTTTAATTGTAAAAGCGTGCATAGATTATATTACAACCAAGATAGTGTTTTGTTTAAGAGATTGGGATAAAAAGTTAAAACAAATTAACCCTTCACAATCCTTCTTAAATATTCTCCATAGCCGCTTTTGGCATATTTGTCGGCAATTATCAATAATTGCTCTTTATTAATGAACCCTTTTCGGTAGGCAATTTCTTCTATGCAACCAATTTTTTGACTTTGTCTTTTTTCAATAACACGCACAAACTCACAGGCATCACTAAAGGAATCGAATGTACCAGTATCTAACCATGCGGTACCTCTACTCATTACACCTACATGTAATTTTCCG
>CAIKZP010000004.1 GCA_903831935.1 uncultured Bacteroidota bacterium
CCATTCGCCTTCCCAAATTTTAGCAGTTTCCTTATTACCAAATGAAATAATCATACTATCGACATACGTTACTTACGTCAAAAGTAAGTAGTAAAAAAATAATACCCAAAAAAAACCGTGCCGCAGGCATGATTTCCTAACATGCCGCAGGCATGATTCCCTACCGTGCCGCAGGCACAATCCCCTCCCCGTGCCGCAGGCACACCCCAGCGAGCGAAGCAACGCTGACACAAATCACCCTATAGTAATGATACCCGTAAGGAGGGGAATCTAGCGACCATTCTAAATAATTTTTTCAGGGCATCATTGGGTGCGGTGGCCAGCGCAGCGCAGCCAGCCAAATTAAATGCGCAGCACTTTAATTTGGCAGCGGCCAATGCAGCCCAGAAAAAATTATTTAGAAGGGAGCGGTCACCGACGAGGTTTGAGCCATGATTCGGGATTAAGGGGTGTACCTTTTTCATTGTTGACCATGAAAAGCACGGCACCTTCCCCATCAAGCCCATTGCCCGATTTCCCAAGCACAGACCCCGCTTTCACCTCTTGCCCCACCGATACATTAATAGAAGACAAATGACTATAACTAGTAAAATATTTACCATGCCTAACAAAAACAACTTGCTCACCCCCAATATCACCAGCATAAGAAATGCTACCATCAGCCACACTTTTAACAGCAGTACCAGGCGCCAAAGCAATTTCAACGCCATCACTTTTTTGCATCAATTTAGTACCCGGCATATTTTCAGTACCAAAACGAATGGTAACCATACCAGCATCAACAGGCCAAGGTAAACGGCCTTTATTGTTTTCGAATTTAATACTGGTTTCTCTACCAGCAGGCGTAGATTCAAGGGGTGTATAAGTTCTATCAGATTCTTTAGACGGAGCAGCAACACCGGTAACAGATTCGCCACTTAATTTAGGACGGGTATTAGCCGAAGGCGCAGTTGTTTTAACAGAATTATCTGCAGTAGTAGTAGGAGGAGTTTTAGCCGAAATTTGTTTTTTCTTATCGTCTTCAATTGCTTTTTGTTTGGCAATTTTTGCACGACGATCGGCCTCTTCGCTTTCGCGACGAATAATAGCCATAACAGCTTGTTGCATTTTTTGACGCTGCTTTTCTTTATCGCGAATTTGCTGACCAATTTCACGCTCTTTCGATTTTAGTTGCGATACAATTTGGTCTTGCTCTTTTTTATCTTGTTGGAGGTCTTTTAATTGCTCACTTTGTTTAACCAAAGTTTTGCCCATTTCTTTTTTGTTATTACTAAGCGTACCAATTTTATCTTTCAATAAATCTTCAGATTTTAAAATAGTACTAACCTGTGTTTCTCTATTTTGGCGATAACTTTTTAGGTAGGTAATTCTTTTAACCGCATCATTAAAATCATTGGCCGAAAACAAAAAGTTTAAGTACTCGTAACTACTTCTGTTTTTGTAAGCAAACACAATACTTTTAGCGTATTTCAATTTAAGGGTATCAAGTTCTTTACCCAATCTGTAAATATCTCTTTCGTTGTTAAAAATAGTTTCGTCTAATTGGTGTACTTGTTTGCTAATAGTGTTTACCAAATCTTCGCGCTGGTGAATCTTTTTTTTAATGAGCGCTAATTGATTTAAGGAAAGTTTTTTTGTTTTTTGCGTTTGGGTCAACATATTATTTAAGTCGGCCAATTCTTTTAATAAATCCTTTTCTTTTTTTTGAAGGTCTTCGCGAGAGCCTTGTTGCGCGTAACTATTAGCCAGCAACCCAGCAATAAAAAATCCAATCAAAAAAACCCTTTTAAACATGCGCAAATATTTATTTTTCATTAAACAGAAATACTATTTTTTGGAAACCGTTTTTTTTGCAACCGATTTTTTTTCTGCCGGTTTTTTTTCTACCGGCTTTTTAGGTTTGTAATTAGTAGGAATTACAAATCGATACTGCAAGGGATTATTAAAATCATACTGTTTAAAATCGAGGCTAATATCTAGCTTAGATTTTTCGGAAACAGAAATGGTTCTATAGGTTGCAAATTGATGCCCGTTTATTGGCACATAATTACTTAAAGTAATATCGCAAGTACGATTACGATTTTCGTCTACATCGTCTAATTTACTGTGCATCACTTTATAATCTGTATTATCGAGTGTTACCAAATTCTTAAACAGATTGCCAACCAAATAAACCAATAATTGTGTTGAATTAGATTTATACGATACAATATTGCTGTCTAAAAAAATAGGATTGCCCACTAAAATATCTTGCAGTGTAGAAAAATCAAATGGAATATTGGTGGTTTCTTGTAAGTAACTAATGGCACTGTATTGAATTGACTTTTCGCCCTTGGTGCGAATTAAAATCACACTGTCTTTGTTTACATAAATATTTTCAACTACCCCATAAGGAGATACCGCAATTTTTATAAACAAGGCACTATCTTTTTTTAAACTAACATAAGCCGTCATTTTTTGGGTATTGTCGGCAGTTTCGTAGTCTACATTTATTTTGGCATTAAAACTAGTAAAATCAATTTTTCGTTTTACTAATTTAGTCATGATGTCTTTTACAATAGCGGCAGAATCTACTTTTGGCGCTTCACTAATAACAACGGTTTGCGCAGTATCTTTTTTAAAGATTTGCGTTTCTATAATTTGAACTTTTTTAACCGATTTGCACGCACTAGTTATTACCAAAATAACCAATACTATTTTTACTAATTTTTGCATAGCTGTTATTGTTTACCAGTGTGTCCGAATCCGCCAGAACCACGTTGGGTTTCGTTGATACTTACTACTGGATTCCACTCAATGGCACTTACTTGTTGAAATACCATTTGAGCAATTCTATCGCCTGAAGATATTATTTGTAATGTATTAGATAAGTTAATTAAAATCACTTTAATTTCTCCGCGGTAATCGGCATCAATCGTGCCAGGAGAATTTAAGCAAGTGATGCCTTGTTTAATGGCTAGTCCGCTGCGAGGGCGTATTTGTACTTCTGTTCCTTGGGGAAGTTCAATAAACAATCCGGTAGGTACCAAAACCCTTTCTAAAGGCTGTATTTCTATAGGCGCTTCTAAATAAGCCCTGATATCCATTCCAGACGAACCGCTAGTAGCATATTCGGGTAATGGGTTATTAGAATGATTGATTACATTAACGATGGACTGCAGCATTCCAACAAATGTAAGAAATATGTTTACAAATTAACCACTTTACCCATTTGGTCGAGGGATTCATATACACTGTTATTGCTAATAAATTCTGGAACGAGTTCTTTCATTTTAGCAACCAATAGCAATTCTTTATCGGGTTGATTTACCATTTCTACAAAATGATTGTAAGCATCAAGCGTATTGGAATGCACAACAGTACGCACTTTGGCAATCATGATTTTTTCGTGGTAGGTTTTTTGAACGTTTTCGGCATCGTTCAATAATTCTTCGTACAATTTTTCGCCCGGACGAAGACCTGTAAACGTAATATTAATATCAATATTTGGAATCAATCCGTACAAACGAATCATTTTTTTAGCTAGGTCATTAATGGCTACTGGCTCACCCATATCAAACACAAATATTTCACCGCCATTACCCATACTACCTGCTTCTAATACCAATTGGCAGGCTTCTGGAATGGTCATAAAATACCTGGTAATATTAGGATGCGTTACCGTAACAGGACCGCCATTTTCTATTTGTTCTTTAAAATGATTAATAACAGAACCATTAGACCCTAATACATTTCCAAAACGTGTGGTGATAAATTTTGTATGATTTTCAGGACTGTTAGAAAGCCCTTGCACATAAATTTCTGCTACCCTTTTTGACGCACCCATTACATTGGTTGGATTTACCGCTTTATCGGTAGAGATCATTACAAAACGATCCACCAAAAATTCTAACGACAAATCAGCCATCATTTTTGTGCCAAGTACATTGTTTTTAATGGCTTCGGTTGGGCAAAGTTCCATCATTGGTACATGCTTATAGGCGGCTGCATGGTACACATAATGCGGTTTGAATTTTTGAAACAAATCGCGCATTCTTGTTTCATTGGTTATATTGGCTAAATAAGCAATGCAATTGGTGCGAGGTTGCTTTTGGGCTAGTTCAAGTTCTAAAGAGTGGAGCGGTGTTTCTGCTTGATCGCACATAACAATTAATTCTGGGTGATGCCCAATTAATTGACGCACAATTTCACTACCAATAGAACCGGCTGCACCAGTAACCAAAATACGTTTACCCTTAACTTGGTTACTTATTTGTTGGTTATTGATAAATATAGGATCGCGTTCTAAAAGGTCTTCAATTTTAATAGAGCGTATTTGCGAAGAATTGAATTTCCCCTCTGCCCATTGGCCATATGGTGGTACGCTTAAAATTTTAATATCGTGGTCTAAACAAAAATCAACCAATTCATTTTTTCGTTTTACCGAAATAGAAAAACTGGCTAACACCAATTCAGCAACTGGATTTTTTTGCACCAGTTTTGCAAAATCATTAAAGTCAATAATATCAATTCCGTCTAATGCTTTCTTGGTTTTCTTTTTGTCGTCGTCTATAAAAGCCAATATTTGAATATTGTTTAAACTATCGTGTTCCAGTACTCGTTTAGTAGCAACTCCCGCTTCTGATGCACCAAAAATGACCACCGTCTTTTTTTGCATATTGTAATTACGCGAATACGAAAAAAGAAATTTTACCAATACCCTGTAGGTCATTAATCCTAAAAAACTAAACGTTGCATAAATAATTATAATGCTCTTGGTAAGTAAAAAAGTAGCTGAATAATGCAGAATATCTGATGTGAAAAAAAATAAAATAACTGAAGATGATAAAACCGATACTGCAATTCGAAAAGCATCTTGTAAACCTGTAAATCGAACAATCCCTGCATAGGTTTTTAAAGCAGCAAACACCAACAAGTTAACAATCCCCATAAAAAGCAGGGTATTTACCAGTGTTTCTAATGCAATGTTTTTAAAGGATAATTCTTGCTTAATAAAAATGGCCAGCAACAATGCCATCTTTGTAACCCCCAAATCTAATAACAGAATAATCCACCTTGGTACAATGTTAATTTTCTTAAACATATTGTAAACGTTTGGTTTAAAATACCCATGTTAGGTTCACTCGGGGGATGCGTGAATTTACATGTAGGGGGGCAAATATAATTCTAATATATGAAAACTTACTAATAGCCAGGCATTTAGTTGGGCTATTTTTTCTCTAGTAAACAATTCGCATAAGCCACTAATCCCTCTTCTCTGCCTACAAAACCCATTTTTTCGGTAGTAGTAGCTTTAATTGAAATATCTTTTATAGTGATGTTTAAAATATTGGCAATAGTTTCTTGCATTTGCCCTACATAAGGTTTTATTTTAGGCGATTCTAAACACAAAGTAGCATCAATATTTACTACAGAATAGCCTTCTGCGGCAATTAATTCGGCAGTGCGTTGTAATAATATTTTACTGTCGATATTTTTAAATTCTACAGAAGTATCTGGAAAATGCAAACCTATATCTCCCAAACAAAGTGCACCCAATAATGCATCGCAAATAGCATGTAATAATACATCGGCATCGCTATGACCTAGTGCGCCTTTTGTATGCGGAATTTTCACGCCGCCAATCCATAAATCGCGGCCTGTTACTAGCTGGTGAAAGTCTACGCCTTGTCCGATTCTTAAACCCATATTTTTCAATTATTTTTTAACTGAATTGGCCTTTAATTATTCGTCTCCTAAATTAAATACCAATCCAAAACGTACCGTGTTTGACAATGGATTTCTAGTAACACCCGTGCCCGATGGTACGAGGTAAGAAACATTCAATGACAAACTACTCATATTAAATCCGGCACCTACAGAAAAATATTTTCTATTGCCCCTTGTTTTGTCTTCGTAAAAATATCCGCCCCTAAAAAAGAACTGGTCGTTATAAGCATACTCCATACCTAATGAGGCCTGAAAGCTACTGGTAACGCTAGTTCCATCGTTAAAAGATTTTAACCAACTAGATACTACGCCTGTATTTCTATAGGTAGCCAAATTAGCAGAATCGGTACTATATACACCGGTTGCTTTTGGTGCAATGGGTACTAATAATTTATTTAAGTCTAAGCCAAATGAAATTCTATTGGTTTCATTTATATCATTAACATAAGCTACTCCTAACCCTAAATTAGCAGGTATAAAATCTTTATTAGTGGCATCATTGGTGTATCCAATTTTACTACCCAAATTAGAGAGTGTAATACCCCAATTTAATCCGCTTGATTTATTGTCCGATACACCATTATAAAATACCGAAACATCGGCGGCTACTGAATTGCCTGCTTTGTAAACCACACCAGTTCCTACATCGCCAGTTACTAGTCTTGAATTGATATAACGTAGTGCGCCTCCTATACCTAAATTATCATTCAATTTTCTAGAATATCCAAGGTCTATACAAAACTCACTTGGCTTAACAGAGTTTAAAATATTACCAGAATTATCGGTCAATTGTATATTACCCAAACTAAAAAATCGCAAGGATGTTGAAATGGCAGATTCGTCATCTAATTTTGTATAAGCCGCCATGCTCGCTAAATACACATCGGTTAACCCAAGGTCTTTTAACCAAGGGGTATAATTTACTGAAATTGCCGATTTTTTTGCTACAAAAGGCAGTTTTGCCAAATTCCAAAATGGTGCATTGGCATCTGGGGTTGTGGCAATGGCTAAATCGCCCATACCGCCTGCCCTTGCATCGGGCGAAATTCTTAAAAACGGCACTGCTGTTCCAACTATATTAATGGAATCTGTTTGCGCTTTTAGGGTGCTGGTTGCAAGCGCGCAAAACATGGCAATAAATACAACTCTTTGAATAGCTAATTTCATAGATTTGACTCTGTTTAAACAATTAGGGGGACGCCCCAAAAATAAGCAATAAAAAATGGGTAAAATTTATTCCATTCAACTTGTTTAAAACAGGAGTAATTGTTTGGCTTCTTGATAGGTTACACCATTGAGTGACACCTTTATTTGGTAAATATAAATACCTTTTTTGAGTTTTCGGCCATTTTCATCGGTTCCATTCCAATCTAAGCTACAATTTCGCGTGCCTGCTGTGTTAATAGTGGATTGAATGGTTTTTACCAACTGCCCTATGGTATTAAAAATTGTTATTGAAACATCTAGCGAGGTATTGGGTTGGTTGTGCTCGAACGAAAAATGCGTTAGACTATTAAAAGGATTAGGATAATTGAGCAGATTTTTTACTAGTAGTGTTGCTTGCTTGGCCACCACAAATACTATTTCAATTTCACTAGAATTATTGGCTACATCCCAGGCTTTTATGCGAATGCGGTGCTGCCCTTCTGATAATGTTGGTAATTGATACCGCACCAAACCCGCTTGGTAGCTATTATTGATGGCGGTGTAATAATCGTTCAATACCAGTACGTCTCGCTCATTGCCGTCTATGACTGCGGTAATATCGTGGCCAATTCCTGCACCAGAAGTGCTTATTCCAGATGAATCAAATAACTGCAATAACAACACTGGATTTTCATTGCTCAGTCCACCGTTTTTAAAATTTTCATCATTAATAAAACCTAAAATTGTTGGGCCTATATTGTCTGTTGATTGTTTAGATAAGCCGCCAATAAAAATGCTATTATTAACGCCTGTGGCATCTATCAATCCATTATTGGCATACAAACTAATTTTGCCAAATCCGCTTTGATAATTGATGTCTTTTGGTACAATAAAACTAAATTGAAACCTACCATTGGTAACACTTGCACTGCCTTTATACAACACACTATTTTGTGTGGTAAAACTAGTTACAGGGCTTGCAGGATCATTGCCTAGCGTTTTTACAGTTTGTGCTTTGTCGTAAACTGTTGGATAAACAATACCATTAAAATCTGTTACTGCATTGCCTAATGCATCGGTAACAATTCCGTCGAAACTATATTTTCCGAGTGCTTGTAAACTATCGGTTGAATGTAGTGCTTGGTTATTTATTTTGGTTAGTTGTAATCGATAAGTTGGAAAAGATAATCGCATAGCAGGATCGCCCAATAACGTAAATTTTCTATTATTAAATACGTCTCCAAACAACTGATAAGTAGTATTTTTTGCTGCCATTACGGCTTCACCCAAACTCATGTATTGCCCATTGGCTTTGGGTTGTAGGGCTATGCGTAAATAATTGTCGTTGATAATTCTATTACTATACGCAAACACTACGCGTGTAGTTGTCATAAGTGCAATTGCGCCATTGGTATTGCCCATTAATAAGTTTGCACCCAATGATGTTTTAGAAGGATCGTCGTAAGGTGCAAAATCGCAACTTGCAGTAATAAACAAGGGTAATTTATTGGCGTTATTAAATCGATTTAATTCTGTTTGACTTAAAATTGTTTCCTCGGCCAAGCGTTGCGAATTTCCGTGCCCACTATAATTTACAATTAATGC
>CAIKZP010000005.1 GCA_903831935.1 uncultured Bacteroidota bacterium
TTGTACCCTTTACGTCTTCGAAAGGTATTGAATGCGCCGTTAGGTGTTTGGTGAACGCTTCCATTACCGGAACACTAAAGCACATGTGGTTGTTTTTGTAATATTCCTTGGTTTGAGGTGCACCCTGAATGATATGCATTGCAATGCCGTCGCCAATGGTAAACCAAGCGTGTTTGCCATCGTGAAAAGGTTCTGCCAAACTATCTAATTGCATTACTTGGCTATAAAAATTTTGCTCTTTTTGCAGGTCTACCACAAAAAGGGCTAAATGGTCGATGGTAATTTGAGGCTTGGTATTGGCTGTTTGCGCTTGTGTATTTGTACTAACAATTAAGAAGCAAAAAAAGCAAACTAATAAAATAATTGGACGCATAATTTCTATTGAGGGAATGAAAATACAAAATTAGCCTAGCATTAATTTAAAAAGACAAAGGCTGTTATGTTTGAATCAGTTATTTTTGCCGCTCGATAAATTTAAAATTGTCGCGGTCCCGTAGTTCAATGGATAGAATAGGCGTTTCCTAAACTCTAGATCCAAGTTCGATTCTTGGCGGGACCACTTTTAACTTAGAACCCTTGATTGTCAAGGGTTTTTTGTTTTTGTGGGAGTGAGTGATATTAATAGAGTTTGTTATTTGTGTAGCAGGGTGTGTAGCAGAATGGAGATTTATGTTAATTATTTTTTACTCATTCTAAGATTAATATGTACAGATAAAGATAGAAAGGAACTAAAGGTTTTTACCTCAGAGTAAATGGTTGGTCTGTATAAAAGAGATGTACTTATAACTTTTGACGGACGATATTCCAACCCCCCTGTCAAACCAATGGTGGAATAAGTTTCATTAATGTCTTGTACATTATATAAGTCTGTTGTGGATGAATAATGGTACTTCCCAAAATTGACACCACCAACGACAGCAAGATTTGAGTGGATTTTGTGGCTTATTAATGTTTCGATAACCCCGACTGAAACTAATGTGCCACCTCCTTTATTACCAATTGAAATAAGTTTTATGAAAGGTAGTTCGTAATTAATCGAATATTTATTCTTTGAATTTGTATTAACACAAGTTAAACCAACACCAATTCCAAGAAAACCCGTATTGGATTGTTGATTGCTTAGTCTATAATCAAAGTAAGAACCATAACTCATAAGTGGCAGAGAAATACTTAGTCCTATTTGATGTTTTGAAGTTTGTGCATAATTTACACCAATTGCCAAGAAAAGAATAGAAATAATCAGAGTGAGTTTCTTCATATTGGACTTATTAGTTATCTTAAAGAGACCCTTTCTCTTAAAAGTGTTGCTCTTAATTATATTAAAAAGTAGTTGGATTTTTGAAACTATCATTTCAATTTGTGAATTGATGGATCTACCCAATCTCAAACCCTTCCCCGAACCTTTCAATGGCGTTATCTGAATACTTGCTCGGAAACTGTTTCAAATAGTTCTGTGTTTGTTCAATACTTGAATGGTTCAATGCATGGGAAATCTCCTCAACCGTAGCTCCACTACTCAACATATAATAGGCGAACGAATGTCTGTTTAATGCCATTACCCAACCAGAGGAATATATCCACCCAGATTGTCCCTAGTGGGTCTTGGATTTGAGTAAACAATAAAGTGGGTTATTTCCTTTTGAGGATTTTATTTCGTAAATTAGCATAGTGAAAAAAAAGAAGGATTTAGGTTTAGATTTTGTGATAGATAGGTTAACCAATTCTATTCAGAATACAATTACTGGGGATAGTTTCCAAACGGAGGTATCCTTATTTACAACGGATGACGCCAAGAAATGTACCAAGAAAAATGGGTGGAATTTTGACTGGAAATCTGAATTGAAGGAACCTGCTAGGGATGTTTTTAAATTAACAATAGCGAACAATATATCAATCATACAAGGTTTAATTAGTTTAGAAGTTAAGGAAGACCATGTTTATATACATTTAATTGAAAACGCTCCGTTTAATAAAGGAAAAATAAAAGTGTATGCGGGTGTGGCAGGAAATTTAGTTGCGTATGCATGTAAACTTTCCTTTCAAAGGGGTCATGAGGGTAATGTTGCATTTATATCCAAATCACAGTTGGTAAATCATTATATCGAATCACTTGGCGCATTTCATTTTGGGGGAAGGTTAATGATTATTGAAAATGAAGCTGCATTAAAACTTATTAATAAATATTTCAAAAACCTATTCATATGAAATGAGCCATTTTAAGTTTTGATACCAACCAAAATGATATGGGCGAATTACATGTAACCAAATTCAATAATAGACACATGAAAAGGAACAAAGTAGAATTAGATGTTGACTTTATAGGCAGTCAACAACCCCTAACGGCAAAGGAACAAAAAGAATTAAGTGATTACTTCAAAAGTTCAAAGTTGAAAATCAAGAAAACTAAATCTAGGTCTTCATTGAAAGAGAAAACTTTGGCTAAGGTATAATACCAATATTAACCGTATGGCTCATATTAAAGAACCGAAAGGCGTTGATTTTGTAATTAAAAGCGAACCATTAACCGACGCTGATCGTAAAATGATTAGTGAACATATATTGGCATACAAACAAAAAAAGAATAAGGTTTCAACGGCGAAGAGGAAGATAATTTCAACAAAGAACAAATTGGTTCACTCCTAAACCTATCACAACCTTTACAGTTAGACTTTAAAGCCACTTCCTTCCAAATTACAGGAAGTTCGGTGGTCAAAACCAACATTCTTTTCAATTCATCCTCTCAGGTACTACTCTTAATCTTTCGTATTAGACTCATTAAATAGAACAAAGATTATGGAAAGAAGTTTAGGTCAGATTTCAATATTGGTAAAAGATTATGATGAGGCTTTGAGTTTTTACATTTCTATTTTAGGGTTTGAGTTAGTAGAAGACACTCAGCTTAATTCTGAAAAAAGGTGGGTTGTTATCAAACCAAGAAATTCAAATGGTCAAGGATGTAATCTGCTTTTAGCAAAGGCATCAAATGCTCATCAAGAATATTTTATTGGAAATCAAAGTGGAGGACGTGTTTTTTTATTTCTTTATACTGACGATTTAAATAGAGACTATGAGTTACTTGTGAAAAATGCTGTTGAAATAGTGAGAGCGCCAAAAGAAGAGAAGTACGGCAAGGTTCTCGTTTTTAGTGACCTTTATGGTAACCTTTGGGATTTAATTGAACAAGCAAAATGAGTTTTATATCGCATACCTATCTCCAAAAATTTCTATGGCGTTATCGGGATACTTGCTTGGGAACTACGACAACAAAACCTCCGCAGGAATATTCAGCTCTTGATGAAAGAGTTTTGCTAATTCAAGTGTGAGCGGTTTCTTTTTATTCAATAATGCAGATACATATCCTTTACTGCCAAACTTACCAACTAGGTCTTTATTCTTTAGTCCTATCTCATCCATTCTAACACGAATTGCATCAATAGGGTCTGGCATTGGAATTGGATATTTTGCATCTTCATATTGTTTGATCAATAAAAGAGCAACCTCTACTTTGTTGCCATCTGCTGTATTGGGTTTTACTTTCTTATCAAACATGTCATCAACCCAATCCAAATAGGCATCATACTGTTTTTTCGTTTTGATCAATTTGAGTTCCATAATTATTTCTTTTTGTACTGAATGGTTTCTACATTAATCTTATCATATTCAGCATGTGTACCAAACCACTTTATTTGTATCGATTTAAATTCAAAAACGATTCTTACTACAAGCCTGAACTTATTACCCATGATATTAAATACCACACGATCATCACCAACAAGACTTGCATTTGGATAACCCAATTTAAGCTCATTGAAATTCTTATAATTAGTTAAAACCAATTCATGATACCACTCAAAAAGAGCCGTTGCTGCAACTGGATATTTCTTACAGTATTCCAAAAGCGTTCTTCTTTTAATGATATTAAACACAAAACAAATATACTAATTGTTTTCTATTAGTAAACTTTATATAAAAAGATTTTAGCTCCATTATTCCCAAATAATTGTGCAGCAATCTTTGCAGCAACACAGCATTCTGCTACACAGTTACCTTGAAAATACTTCAAATACTCAAAGTAGCTTATCTGGAAAATCCACAAGATTTGTACCCCTAAAACCATCTAAGCTTAACCCCTTGTGAAATTTCGAATACATTTTGAATTTAAATTACGTATAAAATGATAGTACCCCTATTGAAATAGGGGTCAAAACAAAATGGTAGGTAGAGACTAAACAAAAATGGTATTAGGGGATCATGGCTTACTGGAAATAGGGGGTTAAGGCTGATGGTATTTCCACTCTTAGTAATTTACATACCTATTCCACTGTCAGAACTCTTATGTTAAAATGATAAAATACTTTAGTTGCCTTTTACAGGAATTAAATGATAGATATGTTCTTTTGTCTTCGCAAATTCATATACCTCTGCTTGTAAGTTTTGAAATTGCTGCAGCAATACTTGTTGTATTGGCTTGATTTCATAGTACTTATCAAACTCTCTTTTATAAAAAGGTGCGGAAGGAGTTGCCGACAAATTAGTATCGAATAGGTTTTTCAAATATAACTTCACAGAATCTAAATCATTTATTTTATTATAGCCTTGAAGATGTTTGAATTCAACATAAGTAATGGTTCTTAAACTAGTTTCTATTTTCCAAAGATCAAAAAGTTTTTGTTGAACAGTAAGTGATTGCTGAAATTGAGGAGTATGATTTATTAAAGAGAGATCAATTCCTAACTTCAATTGACTACTTGAATAAATCCCAATAGCTGAACTGTCAATAACTAAATTATAATTCCCATCTTCAAGGTTTGCAAGTTGCAAAATCTCTAAATTAAAGTCCTGAATAAAAGGAACCAAAGTGGTTGCTTCATTCGAAGAGGCCGTTAATGGATAAGGCAATGCATTTTCCTGAACCGTAAAATTTATTATTCTAGAGTTGTTATCCATTTTTTTAATTGTACAGTTAATACTTTTCTTCATACTAGTCTTTAAAGACCGATCAATAAATATTTTTGAAATATATTTAGGTGCATTAGTAGATTTTAAAAATTCATACATCATTATAAAATGACCTGTAGCGCCTGGATGAACTCTATCAGGACCAATAATAGTAGCATGTGCATCTTTTATTTGTACCTTTTGGTTAATAGTTGACATTGTTGACCAATAGTCAATAATTGTTAAATTATATTTTTGAGCTAACTCACTTAAAAAATCAGCACAAACTTTAAGTGCATCATTTACACCTAAATTATTCTCTTTGGGCAAAATCACTGTCTGGTCATAAATAGATGGCTTTTGAAGTATCACTATTACACCCAAGTCTAACAATTTCTTTACTATCTGTTCTGCATTCTTCTTATAACTATTTATGGCTAGTTCTCTTTTATTAATGGTATCTGTGTTAGTTGAAATATTAGCTCCATATAAGCTTCTGTTAACATCATTCATGCCAATCATAATTACTGCATGCGTTGGATTATGAGATAGAATATCAAAATCTAACCGCTTTAATATACCACTGGTCACATCCCCCGAAATCCCACAATTAAGAAACTCAATATGGTTCTTAGGAAATCTTGTAACATAATATTGATAAATATTATGGTAAAATTCTCCATTACTTGTAATACTATTTCCTACAAAACAGACTCTATCTCCATCTTGAAACAAACTAGTCTGTGCTTTTGAAAAGAGTGCTAAAAAAATAGATAAGAATAATATTAATTTCTTCATTTTTAATGAGATTATTTTTATAAAAAAGGATTCTTTACCAGCTTAAGCAAAATTATTTAAATATTATTTTGCTATAAAAAATTCAATTAGTTATTTATTAATTATATTTTCAAAATTTGAACTTGTCCATCTTAAAATCATGCAGGCATTCGTTTGTAAAGATTTCATAGTTTGAAAATAGCCTTTTTCCTTTAGAAAATTAATGGTCAAACTAATAGATAAAATAGTTTACTAAAAAGATAATTAACGCAACCTAAAAGTGAAAAATAATTTTGAATATTTGCAAACAGTGATGAAATTCATAAGCAATCGAATAATTCCGAGCTCCCCTTTCTAGGAGAGCTTTTTATTTATTTGACTATCCGAAAAAAACTGAATGCTAAAACATTGTACGGCGAATTATATACAAAAATTCTATGGTAAAATTGTTTACTCTTTGAATAATCCGCTTTATGAAATCATATCGCACATTGTATACTTTTAGGAATCTTAACTGATTAATTTGATTATCCCCCCCAAATTCTCTTTACATGAGGAAAAAGCGTTTCTATTTGTTAATCTGCATTTTACAAATAGCATCACCCTTATTAACAACCCTAATAGCACAAACTGCTGTGCAAAACCTGTTTTCGCCACCTGAAACGGAAACTGATACAAGTATTACTATAATATGGGATAAACCCTTAGCCGATAAACCTATTCTGGATTATGCAGTTTATGTAGATGGTTCCCCAATTGGACATTCGAAAATTACTAATTACACTATAAATAGGCTAAAGCCAAATACAATCTATTTGATTTCTATTCTCATTAAATATCAAGATGGAAAGAATTCTTTATTTACAAAAGGGTTAAAAGTTAGAACGAAGCCTATTGGTAAAATATTTAATGTACTTGATTTTGGAGCAAAACCCGATTCCGGAAATATAAATACCCAGTCAATACAAAAGGCAATAGATGCCTGTACTGCAGGTGGAACTGTAATTATTCCTGCAGGCACTTTTATGAGCGGAGCATTATTTCTTAAGAGCAATATGACACTATACATTGCAAAGGGAGGAGTTTTAAAGGGAAGTCTCAATACCGCAGATTACTTACCTATGATAAAAACCCGTTTTGAAGGTTGGGAATTTCAGGCTTTTGCAAGTTTAATTACCGCAGGCAAATTAGATTCAAACGGGCCGTATAATGTAAGAAATTTAAGTATCAGAGGTGAGGGGAAAATAAGTGGAGGTGGAGCAGCATTGGGTATGGCAATGGCACAGAACAATCCGAATGCTGCAAGAGGCCGGGGTCGTTTAATCTGCCTGATGAATTGTGAAAATGTGAATATACAAGGATTGGAAATTGAAGAGCCACCATGTTGGAATATACACTATACCTATTCTAAGAACATTACTTGTAATAATCTGAAAATTAACTCACTCAATAGTAAAACACCGAATGGTGATGGTATTGATCCTGACTCTTCCACTGATTCCTATATTTTCAATTGTACGTTCTCAACTTATGATGATTGCATCGCAATAAAATCTGGAAAAAATCCTGAGGGAAATCAAGTCAGCAGGGCTTGCCAAAATATTTTTATATCGAATTGTAACTTTATTGAGGGGCATGGGTTATCCATTGGTAGTGAAATTTCGGGAGGAATAAAAAATGTTAAGGTTACCGATTGTGAATTAGGTAATTTGTTGAATGGCCTTCAGATCAAGACGACAGAAAAGCGCGGAGGGTATGTGAAAGATGTATTGGTAAAAGATTGCAATCTTCAGCTAATCAAAGTGGTTACTACATTGCCTTATAACAACGATGGAGAACCTGCAGCAACCTTTACTAATCTAGAAAATTTTGAATTCACAAACCTGAACATGACAAATGCCAAAACAGATAAACCTGTTATCTATGTTGCAGGGTTTGAAGATGCTGCGTATTATGTTAGGAACTTAAAATTTAATAATATTACCCTGCCAATAAAATCTACAATATTTATTAAACATGCTGATAATGTAAGCTTTGAAAATATTCGAACCGTTGATGGACAGCATCCAGAATATAATGCAATTGAAAATATAAATGTCAGATATTAAGATCAAAGAAATGCCGGTAGGTACAAAATTATGAAGATTCTAAAGCGAAAATATTAATCTAATACTATTCTGAATGAAGCAATTGATGGTACTAATGATTGTTATGATGACAGGTCTGATTGGGAAATGTCAAAATATGAAATTTGACTATGAAAAAGTTCCCAAAGAAAGCGGATTTAAAATGGAGGGATATTGGGTTTGGTGTGGTTCAATGATTAAAGTAGATTCAACATATCATCTCTTTGCTTCACGTTGGAAAAAGAATGGGGCTTTTCCGGAAGGATACCAGCAAAATTCAGAAATAGTAAGAGCTAGTTCCAAAAATCCTTTAGGTCCGTTTAAATTTGAGGAAGTGGTCATAGGTGAGCGCGACAGCTCCTTTTGGGATTCCAATATGGCTCACAATCCTACAATTCATAAAATTGGGGATGAGTATGTACTGTTTTACATCGGAAGTGATTTTACTACCTATGCAACAACATACAATCATCAGTCATTAGTGCGAAGAATTGGATATGCCTCTTCAAAATCTATTACCGGACCATGGAAACGATCTAATCAACCAATCATACATTCTGAATCTAATAATCCAGGAATTTTAGTTGAAGGGTCAAAAATAAAATTGATTTATCGGGATGCCTATTTGAAAGTTATTTTGGCAGAATCTGATTGTTACAATGGAACTTACAAAACAGTTAATGACAACTTGTGGCCTGCTTGCAAACTGGAAGATTTTTCTATGTTTAAAGAGGATAATCAATATCATATTGTTTGTGAAGATAATGTAGGTGCTGTAAGCGGACATGAACGGTGGGGCGTTCATCTGTACTCGGATGATGGAGTAAAAAACTGGAAAAGTTATGATCCGGTTATTGCGTATAACCATGATATTCTATTTACTGACAATACCGTTCTACAATGCACAAGAAGAGAGCGTCCACAATTTTTAATTGAAAATGGTTTCATTAGCTTTTTGATTACAGCAGTGTATGATGGTAAGAATACTTGGAGTCAGCCAGTAAAACTAAAACACCCAATAAAAATTAATTGAGATGAGTATTGGAAAATATAATAAGGCCCTTTGTAATTTTTTTGCGACTGTAATTGGCACTATTATTTTTATGTTGTTCGGAGTATCGCATTTGTTTGCGGCCAATTACTATATTTCAAATACAGGCAGCGATGCTAATAACGGCCGCACAGCAGCTACACCATGGCAGACCATTTCTAACGTGAATACATATTTCAGCTCATTTTCACCAGGTGATTCAATTCTTTTTAAAAGAGGAAATACTTTTTATGGCACTATAACCATAAACCAGTCCGGTACAGATGGAAAGCCGATTACAATCAGTGCCTATGGTGCAGGGGCAAAACCAATAATAACAGGCTTTACAACTATTTCAGGTTGGACTAATGAAGGAGGAGGTATCTATTCAAAATTACTTTCATCAGAGTCACTTACAAATATGGTTACAATTGATGGCAAACAATTTGGCATGGGACGATATCCTGATAACGGGTTTCTAACCTACGAATCCTTTTCTGCGAATACCTCAATTTCTGACACAGAATTAGAAAATTCTCCAAATTGGACTGGAGCAGATATTGCAATTCGAAAGAATGACTGGACGCTTGATAGGGGAACAATTACAAATCACACTGGCAGTTTGCTAACCTATAATACCAACTTTACTGGCTCGAAACAAACTCCCGCAAGAAGTGGATTTGGATATTTTATACTTAATGATTTAAAAACATTAACCACTTACGGTGAATGGTACCATAATATCGACAATGGAAAGTTCTATATGTATTTTGGAGAACGTGATCCACTCACCAAATTTGTGCAAATTGCTACAATAAATGACCTAGTCATTAGCACAGTTGGCCATGACTATATTACGCTGGATAATCTTAATTTAATCGGGTCAATAAATAATGCAGTATTTTTTAAAAAAATAAGTTCAACTGACATAGATGATTATTGTAAGATTCAGAGTTGTGATATTTCGTTCTGTGGTAAAAATGGAATTGAATTAGGGCAAGGTGCCGGTTTTATTGTGGCTGGTTCAACCATTAATTATTGTAACTCTTATGGAATATATAGTTTTTATGCTTCTCAATTTACTATTAACGACAACAAAATTTCAAACATAGCAGTAATTCCTGGGCAGTCAATTAGTGATCAGGGAAATGGAGGAATATATTTTTCATGCAACAATGGAATTATCAGCTACAACAAAATTAAAAATACGGGATACAATGGCATCTTTATTCGCCCCGGCACTTTAGGCAAGTCTATAAATATATCTTATAATTATATCGATTCCGTTTGTCTTGTATTGAATGATGGTGGTGCCATTTATACAAATAACGATTGGGATGGCATTAGAACAATAGATCATAATATTATTAACAATGTAATTGGCAATGGTGCGGGAGCTATCCTGCAAAAATCGCTCTCTGAAGGGATCTATTTAGATGAATATTCATCACATCTAGTGGTCACCAATAATACTGTGGCAAATAGTGGTAACTCAGGAATCAAGTTGCACAAAGCTCACGATAATACGATAAAAGATAATACCATCTTCAATTGTAAAACTGGAATTGATATGCAAAATTCGAGTGTTATTGCCGACTATATCCGGGGCATCTCCTTAAGTCACAATATCTTCTTTGCAAAAACGGCAGAACAATCTGTATTGTATTTTCATACCAAAAACAATGATGACATAACACTTTTTGGGATTGCAGACAGTAATTATTATGCAAGACCGATTGATGACAATCTCCTATTTAAATTATCTCAACCTGCATTAGGAACCATAGTGAAGGACTTATCATCCTGGCAAGCATTTTCACAACAGGATACACATTCTAAAAAGCTTCCCTTTACTATTACTAAGCTTGATGACATTTTATTTCGATTCAATCCTACTAAAGATGCAAAAACAATTCCATTGGATGCAAAGTACAAAAGTGTCGATGGAAAAATAGTTAAAGGTTCCATCACTTTACAACCATTTTGTTCAGTTATATTAATGAAGGATGAATATATGGGAAAGGAAAATATAATTAACCAATAGATTTATTATTAATGATAATCAAACTATAAAAAAGTATAATGAAAAACTTAATGATTGCATTGTTGCTTGTTTTTTATTCCACAAGTTTATTAGCAGAAAAATTTGTGTCCGAAATAAAAACCTTACCGGGAGAGAAATGGTATGGCGCTTACACTGCCAAAGCATGGTGTAATACTCCTCTGAACGATATTCGGTTTCAGCCATTTGATTTTAATACACCGAAAAAAGATTTGAAAGATAATCTTGGAAACCAGGCAGCACCGTTACTTATATCCAACATGGGCCGCTATATCTGGAGCTTTGAAACATTCGCCTTCGAATTGAAAGAGGGGAATTTGATTCTTTATTCAGAGAGCGAAAAGCTGGTTGCTATTTTGGCTGGCAAATCTTTACGTGATGCATACTTGTCGGCCAAAGACAAATATTTTCCTGCATCGGGAAAAACACCAAACCCATTGATGTTTAAAATTCCCCAATACAATACTTGGATTGAATTGGGAAACAATCAAAATCAAAAGGATATCCTGAAATATGCTAATAATATTTTGAAAAATGGATTCCCGGTAGGTGTTTTTATGATTGATGATATCTGGTCAAAAGATTATGGCAGTTTTGAGTTTGATGCCAATACATTTCCCGATCCAAAAGGGATGATGGACAATCTTCATGCGAAGGGTTTTAAAGTAATGCTATGGCTTACCCCATTTATCAGCCCCGATGGTAAAGAGTACAAAGAATTAGTCAAGAAAGGATGTCTGGTACTTAAAAAAGGCACAAAATATCCGGCACTCATAAATTGGTGGAATGGATATAGCGCTTGCCTTGATTTAACTAATCCAAAAGCAACTGATTGGTTGAAGGATCAATTGAAGAACATGCAAAAAAAATATGGTATTGATGGGTTCAAATTTGATGCGGGAGATTTTCTGTTTTATACAAAGGGTACCGCCATTTATTTGAATGAGGAGACGAATACCAGCGGACCAAAACAAATGGAGAGCTATGCTAAGTTAGGGTCAGAATTCGACTTTAATGAGTTCAGGGCCTGTTGGAAAATGGGAAATCAGCCGCTTGCTCAAAGACTTCAGGACAAAGGGTTTTCCTGGGATGACTTGAAATTACTTGTTCCAGATATGATTTCAGCCGGTTTGATTGGACATCCGTTTACCTGCCCAGATATGATTGGGGGCGGATTGTTATCTGTTTTTGAAAAAATTGATTTAACAAAATTTGATCAGGAATTAATGGTTCGTTCAGCACAAATTCAGGCGTTGATGCCCATGATGCAGTTCTCTGTTGGGCCATGGAGGGTTTTGGATGAAAAGCATTTGGCAATATGCCGCCAAGCCGCTTTGTTACATTCGAAAATGGGAGCATATATTTTTGAATTGGCAGCTAAAGCAGCTAAGGATGGTGAGCCAATTGTTCGCCACATGGAATATGAGTTTCCACTACAAGGATTTGAATCCTGTAACGACCAGTATATGTTTGGCGATAAATACTTAGTTGCACCAATGGTTGACAAAGGCGAAATAAGAAATGTAAAACTACCCATTGGGAGTTGGGTGGACGATCTTGGAACAAAATACAAAGGTGGACAAACGGTGAAAATGATTGTACCAATCAATCGGCTTGTTTATTTTATCAAACAGAAATAATCTGAAATAAATCAAAAATTGATACCCTTAAAATATGCAAAAAATAAAATTCTTTATGCTGTCCTTTTGTCTTTTGCTTTTGGCATCTTTAGTTAGTCTTGCACAAAAACCTTCTGAACCTAAGAAAGAAATGGTACTGTTGGAAAATGAGAAATGGTGGGGGGGAGCAGTGGTTGACGGCCCAAAAATGCCTTATAGTAAAGACAAATTTGCATATGATGAATATGCCGATTGCAAAGGGAATCAGTCACAACCTCTATTTATTTCCAATAAAGGTCGATTTATTTGGAGCGAACAACCATTAAGTATTAATTTTTTAATGAACACAATAACTATCGATGCCAAAGGTGCCGAACTGATTACTGGTAAAAGCGGGGAAACTCTGAAGGATGTTTTCAATTATGTAAGTACCCGATTTTTTCCTTCCACCGGAAAAATTCCCGATTCCCTTTTTTTTACAAATCCTCAGTATAATACTTGGATTGAACTTCAATATAATCAGAATGAAAAGGATATTTTGAAATATGCTCAGGCAATAGTTGACAATGGATTTCCAACAGGTGTATTAATGATTGATGATAACTGGCAGGAGTATTACGGGACATGGGAATTTTCGGGTACCAGATTTCAGGATCCGAAAGGAATGGTTGAGAAATTACATAAAATGGGTTTCAAAGTAATGCTTTGGATTGTACCTTTTGTATCTGCCGACACCCGCGTTTTTCGTCAGTTGGTAGCCAAGAAAGGATTAATGTTTGCTGACAAGACAAAATCCAAACCAGCAATTGTAGAATGGTGGAATGGTTACAGTGGGTTATTGGATTTTTCCAATCCCGAAACAATAGAAGGGCTCAAGAGTCAATTGAAAAACCTGACTGACAAATATGGAATTGATGGTTTTAAGATTGATGGAGGTAATCCAAAAACCTACAATGGACTTTATTCCTTAAATGATGTGATTCCCAATAAGCAAAGTGAACTATATGCCAAAATTGGCCTTGATTTTCCACTATCTGAGGTTAAGGATACTTGGAAAATGGGAGGCCTACCTATTGCGCAAAGATTAAGAGATAAGTTTCATAACTGGGATGATTTACAATTATTAATTCCTGATATGGTTGCACTAGGATTGATTGGACATCCGTTTGGCTGTCCGGATATGATTGGAGGTGGTGAATTTAGATCTTTTCAGAATCTATCGGTATTGGATGAAGAATTGGTGGTACGTTCTGCCCAAGTAAGTGCATTAATGCCTATGATGCAATTTTCTGTGGCGCCATGGCGTATTTTAAACAAAGAACATCTTGCAATCTGTAAAAACATGGCCATTTTACATAAAAACATGGGCATACAAATTCTTGAATTAGCCAAACAGTCCGCAAAAACAGGTGAACCCATTTTGCGCAATATGGAATATGTTTTTCCAGGGATGGGTTATGAAGAAATCAAGGATCAGTTTTTATTGGGGGATAATATTCTAGTGGCTCCTATTGCTAAAAAAGGGTTGCGGGCCCGAGAAGTGATTTTTCCAAAGGGGGTATGGAAAGGCGATGATGGCAGTATTGTAATTGGACCGAGTAAACAAAAAATTGATGTGCCATTGGAAAGATTGCCTTGGTATAGAAAGCAATAAATCAACAAACTGCTCTTTTTTCCATTTCTGGGGTTAATGGGCTAAACTATAAAAGAGATGAAAAATACAATAGTCATTATACTGTGCATTTGTTTATTTAAAAGCACAAACGTATTTTCTCAAAGTACGTCATCCAAGCAAAGTGTTGTAAAAGTATCGTTGGCTTCGGAAAGAAATCTGAGTTTCCCATTTCTTTGGGGGGCACAGTATTATCGGGCACCCACACCTTCCCGGGAAAACTGGGATGCTGATTTAAAGCATATGTCGGATTTGGGTTTTACAGACGTGAAATTTTGGCTACAGTGGCGCTGGAATCATGTGGCTCCAGATAAGTTCTATTTCGACGACTTGGATGAGTTAATGAATATTGCTGAAAAATATAATCTTAGAGTAACCCTCAATTTTATTTGCAATGTGTCTCCAATATGGTTGTTTAATAAGTATCCAGATGCCAAGCAAATAAGAAATGATGGACATTCCTATGAGTCAGAGACCACACAGGCCCGACAAATAGGTGGTAATCCAGGACCATGTTTAATTAATCCTGGAGCACTCCATGAACGTCAGAAATTTTTCAGGGAGGCAATTCTACATCTAAAAAAACACAAGAACTTAGCTTTTTGGGATGTATGGAGTGAACCCGGATTTTCTCATACGAGTGATATTGGAGCTATTGATAAATTACGTTGTTACTGTTCTCGTTGTAAAAAGGCTTTTACTGTTTGGCTGAAAGAAAAATATACAACTATAGAGAGGTTAAATGATGTTTGGGGAAGAAATTACGCAAATTGGAATGAGATTGAGTTGCCAAAATCCGCCTCAACTATTAAGGATTTTGTTGATTGGTGTGATTTTCATAGTTATGTCATGACCAAGGAAGCTAAATGGAGATTGGGAATGACCAAAGAGCTTGATCCTACTCGTGTTAGTTATCTGCATGTAACGCCAAATACCGCTACTGCATTCAATCCTGTAACAACATGTGTAAATGATTTTGAAGTAGCTAAACTTTGTGATGTGTTTGCCGCCAGTATGGGGAATGATCAACGAGTCATACAAATGTTATCGGCTGGCGAAGGCAAGATTTGTTATTCTGCAGAGAACTTTATCAATGGTGGTAGTATAGCTTATCATCAATCAATTGTAACTCTTAATGACTTGCTAAACGACTTACTTCCTCAGATGGTAATGGGAATAAAGGGATTTTTGTTCTGGCAGTTCCGGCCGGAACTGTTGGGAATAGAATCACCGGCATGGGGATTAGTCAACCCCGATGGATCAGATAGGGTCGTTACCAAGGCGGTAGTATCTTTTTGGAAGACTTTTAAACCATATACAGAATTGTTGATGAAAAGTAGTGCAGATAAACCTGATGTGGCTATCTGGAAAAGTATGAAAAATGAGGTTTTCAACTACTCAACATTCGGGAATTTTAAATCCTATAACAGTTCCATTACCGCATATACCAATTTTCTTTCCAATCACAGTTATAATTTTTGTTATGTGAATAGCGAACAGCTTGACTATCTCAATAACATAAAAGTACTTATTATGCCTACTTGCTATTATCTCACCCGGCAAGAGGCCGATGCAATTGATGCTTGGGTAAGAAAAGGTGGCGTATTATTTTCTGAAGCTCATTTGGGTGGCTATAATGATAATTTAGGACGGCACAGTTATGTTATTCCCGGATTTGGACTGGATAAAAAGTGGGGTATTAAAGAGTTTGAAACAAGTTCTACTTACCTCCTGAAATTCGATGAGAAACAGAAAAATCAACTTAAAAACTTAACTGCTGATGGCGGACTTTATGTGCCTATCACCATGAAAGATAGTTCAGTTTTGCTGGGCGCATGGCGTTTTGCAAAATTGCAAGCATCTGATGCCGATGTTCTTGGCAGTTTTAATAATGATTATCCAAGCATTCTATCTAAAAAAATAGGAGATGGAAAAGTTTACTATTGTGGAACAAACATTGGAGAAGGCAGCGAAAAAAATAGTAAAAGTTTTAATACATTTCTCATCAAACTAATGCAGGATAGTCAAGTTGAACCTGTTTTGAAATCTAATGTCGAAAAAGTATGGGTGAAAAAGCTTTCTCAAAACGGGAAACTGAATTTTATAGTCATTCGTAATTTACAAGATAGAGAGACGACCGTCTGTTTACAGTTTAAAGGCAAGGCAAAAGGTTTATTCAGCGGTTTGAGCATTGAATCCAATAAAGATATTATTCTGCCAAAAGGGTATTGTGATTTTTTTGTAGTAAACTAAATTGAAATAATCTGTAATTTATTGATAGTGTATTTATAATTACCACAAACCAATATCCCATGAAACTGATTAAATATAATAACCATTTTTAAAATCAAAGATTCTGAGAAATAGAAAGATTGCATGGTTACTTATTTTTTATTCCAGTGATTTTTTTATTAAACAGAAATAACCCCTAAGAGATCAAAAGTTAAATCATAAAAAATGAAAAAATTAATCCAAAAGACATTATTAGTTTCCATTCTCATGATGTATTTCTTGATGCCAATTAATGCTTCAGAGACTCCTATAAAAATCACCGTTACTGCCGATCATGAAGATTGGGTATATAAGCTAAATGAAAAAGTAAAGTTCAATGTCTCTGTAACTCAAAATGGTGAGTTATTGAAAAACGTAACAATCAGTTATGAAATTGGTCCCGAAAAAATGACTCCTGTTTTAAAAGAATCAGTAAACCTAGAAACGGGTCAGCTAGAGATTGAAGGAGGTACCATGCAAGTAGCTGGTTTTCTTCGTTGTATAGTAAAAGCCAAAATACAGGAAAAAAATTTTGAAGGCAAAGCCACAGTTGCATTTAGTCCAGAGAAAATTGAACCTACAACTACTATGCCTAAAGACTTTATCCAATTCTGGGATCAGGCCAAAGCTGATAATGCCAAAATTCCGTTGGATGCACAAATGACTTTACTTGCTAATAAATGTACAGATAAGGTGAATGTGTATGAAATTAATGTTCAAAACTGTAAAATAGGAATGCGAGTATATGGTATATTATGTGTCCCGAAAGCTCCCGGAAAATATCCTGCAGTGTTAGAAGTTCCAGGTGCAGGCGTGAGACCATATAGTGGATTTGTAGGCATGGCTGCAAAAGGAATTATTACATTACAAATTGGTATTCATGGAATTCCCGTAACACTCGATTCTGTTTTATATAATAATTTAAGGTATGGTGCTTTAGACGGATATCAAACATTCAATCTTGATAATAAAGATGAATATTATTTTAAACATGTTTATTTAGGGTGTGTTCGTGCAATTGATTTTATAAATACACTACCTGAATATGATGGTCATAAATTGGCTGTTGCAGGTGGAAGTCAAGGGGGCGCATTGTCTATTGTAACTGCTGCATTAGACAAACGAGTAATTTGCCTTTCTTCATTCTATCCAGCACTTTGTGATGTTACTGGTTATTTGTTTGGAAGGGCTGGTGGTTGGCCACATGCATTTAATAAACCTTCGTTTGTTACAAAAGATAAAGTAGAGACTTCTAAATATTACGATGTTGTAAATTTTGCTAAATCATTGACAGTTCCAGGATTTTATACTTTTGGTTTTAATGACGAATCATGCCCTCCAACTTCAGTTTATTCGGCGTATAACAGTATTAAAGCTCCTAAAACTTTACTGATTGCAAAAGAAATGGCACATGCATCCACATCAGAACAACAAAACAAATCGAACGAATTTCTGTATTCACAATTGAATGTGAAATAGTTAATTAAATACTAACCAATTTGTTATTGTATAAAATCTTACTGGTAACGTTCCCGGGAACGATTGCGTAAAAAAATTGATAATGGTAAAATAGTTTACTTGTTGCATAATCCCCTTTACATAATTCCCTTACGCATTATATAATTTTAGTTTGTCTTTAACGCTATAATTTGATTAAAGCAAAATTAAAAAACGATTTTATTTATTAAAATGCTTGCCATGTATCTATCTTACCTCTTGTTGGGTATAAGAAGCTATTTAAAGCTTACCCATGTTTATTTTAAAACATTATGCTTGTCTTTACCCTATTTCAGGGTACAGGAAATGCTACTTAAATTGGTAGTTGTAATAACATTTATTATTGGATTTGGCTTAGTGCAAGAAATTTCTGCACAGGGAAATTCAAAATCAGTTACTGGAAAAGTAATTGGTGCAGATAACAAACCTATAGAAGGTGCAACCATCAGTTTAATTGGAACTACAAAAGCTACTACTTCTGACAAAACCGGGAAATACACCATAAGCGTACCGGGTAATTCAGTTTTGATTTACTCATTTATAGGCTATACTTCAAAACAAGAGTTTGTAAATAACAGAGCAGAAATAAATGTAACACTATTTATTGAAACTAAAGAAGTGGATGAGGTGGTGGTAATCGGTTATCAAACCGTAAGAAGAAAAGATTTAGTAGGGGCTGTTGCCTCTATTAGTGCAAAAGAGTTAAAAGACAACCCTATGAACTCCGCTGCTGAGGCATTGGCCGGTAAATTGGCTGGGGTTCAAGTAAGTGTTTCAGAAGGTGCGCCAGGTGCGGGTGTAGATATTTATGTTCGTGGAAGAAGTTCCATTACACAAAGTGGTTCACCACTATATGTTGTGGATGGTGTGCAAGTTGAAAATGCTTTATCTATATTATCTCCTCAAGATATTCAGTCAATTGACGTATTAAAAGATGCCGCTTCTACTGCTATTTATGGTGCACGGGGATCAAATGGTGTTATTTTAATTACAACCAAGGGTGGCAAAAATACAGGAGGCAAAACAACTGTTGTGTATAATGGGTTTATGGGTGTAAGTAAATTACCTAAGCAATTAGATATGATGGATCCTTACAACTTTGTTTTATGGGCCTATGAAAGAGCCAAGTATACCGAAAGTCAAACAGATACCGTAGTTGCAGCACAGTATATAAAAAGGATGACCAATTTCGATACCATTGCAAATACTTATAAAAATTATGTTTCACCTGAAAATTGGCAACAAAGAATGTTTGGTAGGGATGCTATGCAAATGACTCATAATATTTCTGTTACTGGCGGAACTGCAGCTACACAATATAATTTGAGTGTTACTGCCAATAAACAAGAAGGTTTATTAATTAATTCAGACTATGATCGAAAATTGGCAAGTTTTAGATTTGACCATAAAGTTTCAGACAACTTAAAAATTGGATTTAATGTACGTTATAATCAAGAAGTAGTTGGTGGGGCAGGTACTTCTGATGTTGGAGGAGCAGGTGCTAACAGATTAAGACAATATGCTAGATACAGGCCATTTTTATTACCTGGACAAACAGAAGATTCCTATGATGTACTATTAAATGCAAATGACCCGGGAAATCAATTAAATCTTGTTAATCCAATTCAAATGGCAGGTGCAGAATATCGTGTTAGAAATATTACTGCATATAACTATAATGGATATGCGAATTACAATTTTTCAAAATTGTTTTCTTTCAAAACTACGTTTGGATATGATATGAATACTGGCACTTCATACGGTTATGACGATACCCTAACTTATAATGCTAGAAACTATAACCGATTGCCTATTTTAACATTGAATACATCTGCAAGAGCTACTATTAATAACTCAAATGTGTTTACCTATTCAAACCCTAGTTTGTTTCATTCTAAACATGCTTTAGACATTTTAGCTGGGCAAGAGATTTATCAAACCAATACTAAAATGAATAGTTTGGAGGTGAGGTATTTCCCTATAGGAACTTCACCTGAACTTGCTTTTGCAAACTTAGGTTTAGCAACCCCACCAGCTGGGTTAGTACAACCAAAACTATCATCTACAGAAATCAATACCACGCAATTATCATTCTTTGGAAGGATCAATTATAGTTACGATAGAAAGTATTTATTAACCCTAAATTTCAGGGCCGATGGATCTTCTTTATTTGGACCTGATTATAGTAGTTTAATTACGCCTTCAGATCCTACAAATCGCAAATGGGGTTATTTCCCTTCTGCATCAGTTGCCTGGAGATTATCTAATGAAAAATTCATGAAAAAACTCGAATTCATTAGTGATGCAAAAGTTAGGTTGAGTTATGGACAGGCTGGAAACAATAGGATTGCGGCTTATGGTTATACAACTGGCTATTCCCCTCCAACCAATAGTGGATATGGCTTAAACGATGTATTGAATTATACATTAACGCTTCCTTCAAGATTAGGAAATCCTTCTCTTAACTGGGAATCATTAACCTCACAGAACTTAGGTTTTGATTTAGGATTCTTTAAAAATAGAATTACATTAACTGTAGATATATATTCTAATATCACAAAAAATTTATTGATTGAAAATAAAATACCACCAACTTCTGGATATACCACTCAATATCAAAATGTAGGTAGTACACAGAATAACGGTATTGAATTACAATTAGGTGCTACTATTATAAGAAACAAAAACTTTAAATGGACATCAAATTTCAACATTGCATTTAATAAAAACAAAATCACTAGTCTTGGCACACAAACTTTTTTCACTGCTAACTCTGGTTGGTTCAGTTCTACCGCAAACCCAGACGATTATTTATTAAAAGTGGGGGATGAAATTGGTGCTATTTATGGATTGAAAACAGATGGATTTTATACCACCAATGATTTTACCACTACTAATTATGTAAACGCTGCTAATAATTTAAAGTATCCAACATTATTGTATCAATATACATTAAAGCCAGGTGTTGCAAATGCTTCACCAGTGCTAGCTTCTGCTTATGCATCACCTGGATTAATAAAATATATTGATATCGATGGAGATGGAAAAATAACCCTTGCAAATGATAGAACTGTTATTGGGCATGCACTCCCAAAATTTACTGGTGGATTTAATCAACAGTTTGCTTACAAGAATTTTGATGCAAGTGTTTTCTGTACCTTCTCTTATGGTAACGATGTGTACAATGCAAATAAACTAGAATTTTATAGTGCTGTAGGCTTAGACCAAAATATGCTAGCATTAAACAACGATCGCTGGAAATATATAGATGCGAATGGCAATTTGCTTCAAAAACAAATAGACGCTACAACTCATATTGGTATTGCACCTGATCAATTGGCTGCTATAAATGCGAGTGCTAAAATTTGGCAACCAAGTTTAAATACCAATGGATTTATTCCAAATTCTTATGCTATAGAAGACGGATCTTATCTTAGGATATCAACTCTTACCCTAGGATATACTCTTCCACAGCAATTAATACAAAAAGCTAAAATAGCAGCCTTCAGAATTTACGCTACTGCTACCAATCTTGCAACCATTACAGGTTATTCAGGATATGACCCGGATGTGAATGCTAGAAGAGGTACACCATTAACACCTGGTGTAGATTATGGTTCTTACCCTCGTGGACGCACATTTGTATTTGGTGTAAACGTTACATTTTAATTAAATAAAAATATTTGTTATGAATACTGTATTAAAAAA
>CAIKZP010000006.1 GCA_903831935.1 uncultured Bacteroidota bacterium
AGTATTTGCGCAGGTACGCATAACGAAAACAGTTCTATGCATTTGGTTAATTTAATGGCGCAACATGGCCTGGCCGCAAACGATCGCCGCATTTACTTTTCGCAATTGCTGGGCATGAGCGATAACCTGAGTTATAATTTATCGATGGCGGGTTATAATGTAGCCAAGTATGTACCCTATGGCCCTGTTAAAAAAGTATTGCCTTATTTGTTCCGCAGAGCCGAAGAAAACACTGCCATTGCTGGGCAAATGGGCAGAGAGTTGAGCTTGATTGTGGCGGAGCAGAAGCGGAGGAAGGGGTAAGGGTTTTGGGTTTGTGGTGTTTTTGAGACAAGTTGGGTCTATGATTTCTTTAACAAAGAAGGCATTTAGGAAATTTATATTTGTTGGGATGAATTGAGGGGGAAATGTTTAGATTGGGGTGATAAGGTTTAATAAGTTTTCAGGTATATATGGTTTATTAATTAGATTTATGAAAAATGTTAGACAGAAAAGGAATTAAATAAAGATGGTTAGTGGATAAATGGTGTAAAGGTTATTAGTTAGTGAAAATATATATACAATACAGAAAACAAACTAGATTGGAAGTACTCCATAATTTAGCTAAAAATTTAAATGTGGATTTAATTCAATTAATTTTATCAAGTAAGAATAAATGAGTAAATCAAAAGATATTAAACTCACTTTTATAGATTTATTTGCAGGTTGTGGGGGTTTAACTGAAGGCTTTTACAGACAAGGGTTTAAAGCATTGACACATGTTGAATACGACCATTATGCATGTAAGAGTCTAAGCACAAGAATGAAGTATTACGATTACCCAGAAAATAAAATAAGTGTGCTTGAAAAAGACATCACAAACAATGACATACTTGATTGCATAGAAAAAGAGATTAAAAAAGAAACCGTTGATTTGCTTATTGGAGGTCCCCCTTGTCAAGCTTATTCTTCACTTGGGCGTGCTAAAGACGAAAACGGAATGCAAACTGATCCTCGAAACTTTTTATTTGAGAGTTATGAAAGAATTTTAACTCATTTTAAACCAAAGATTTTTGTATTTGAAAATGTAACAGGTTTACTTTCTGCAAAATTGGGTAATCAAAAAATTTTAGACATAATTTTAACTAAACTAGGACTGAATTATAAACTTATCACTAATCCAAACGATATGGTTTTAAATTCTTCTGATTATGGTGTTCCACAAGTTCGTAAGAGGATAATTTTAATTGGCGTTCGAAAAGATATTAAACTTGACCCTAAAGATATTTATAACGGAATTATCAAAACCCATTATAGTCCCGAAACTTCTGACAAGGAAAAAGCTAAGAGGAAAAAGTTTGTAACGGTAAAAGATGCAATTTCTGATTTACCTAGTTTGTATGCAGGACAAGGCGAAAAACAAATAAATCATAACGTTAAAGAATGGAACGAGTTTTTAGAAAATATAAGAACGAAAAATGATAATACGATTTTTGACCATGTTGCGAGGAATCACAACGATGCAGACAAGAAAAGGTATAACGCAATGAGTAAAAACAAATGGACTTTCAAAGATTTGTTAGAAAAAAGACCTGACTTAAATCACATTAAACAACGGGTCTTTGACAACAGTTATGTTGTTCAGTTTTGGGATTTACCAGCAAGGACTATTATTGCTCATTTATACAAAGATGGCAATCAATTTATACACCCTGATTACAAACAAGAAAGAACAATAACACCTAGAGAAGCTGCAAGATTACAATCTTTTCCAGATAATTTTGTTTTTGAAGGTTCAAAAACACAACAGTATAAACAAATAGGTAACGCTGTGCCCCCTTTGATGGCAGAAGCTATTGCGAAAAGTATTAAAAAAGCACTTTTAGAATTGTAAGTATGTTTCAAAATATACGTAATTTACAACCAAAGAAGAAAAGCTTTTTCATAGAAAAAGTAAATTTATTCGTCAAAATGATGAATGCTATTGCTTTGAAAAAAAAATTAAAAATAACAACAGTAAACTGTGAACTTACAGAGCAAACTATTGAAAGGCTTAAACAACTTGATGTTTTTGATATTGGTTCAATTGAAGAACAAAAGATTTTGCTTTCTGTATTGAAAAATCCACTTTACAGCGAATTTTTATCAGCAATAAATTTCAATGTTAAATACAAAAAAGACGTTGGACATGTGCTTGACAAATTAGACTCTAGCAAAAGAAAAGCTTTACAAAAAAAAGCAGAAAAAAGTAACAACCCAAGAACGATTGATTTTTTTTTGTGGAGCAGGTGGCTTAAGTTTAGGCTTTGGGTTGGAAGGTTATCAAATAGACCTTGCAAATGATTATGAGGAAGTGTGTATTGAAACTTTTAAATTCAACCACCCCGAAGTAAAAGAAGATAGAATTATTTCTGCTGACATTCGTGATATAGTAAATCATTTTGAAAAGTATATTCACAACGATATTGATGTTGTAATTGGTGGACCACCTTGTCAAGGTTTCAGTTCGGCAAATCAACAACGAATAATTGAAGATCCTAGAAATGAACTTTACAAATACTTTATAAAGGCAATTGAGAAAATTGCACCAAAGTTTGTTGTAATGGAAAATGTTAGAGGGATGTTGCCTTATGCTGAACAAATTATTGAAGATTACAACAACATCAAAATAAAAAAAGGTAGAAAAATATACACTTACAAAACAGATTGTAAAGTTTTAGTTTCTGATAATTTCGGCGTTGCTCAAAAAAGAGAGAGATTGTTTTTTATTG
>CAIKZP010000007.1 GCA_903831935.1 uncultured Bacteroidota bacterium
AATTTTGAAAAAGAACCACTAAATATATTTTATGAGGGTACATTTTATATCAATTGGGGGGAGTGTAATGCACCAATTAGCAATTGCCTTAAAGAGAAAAGGCTATACAGTGTCTGGAACGGACGATGAAATTTTTGAGCCTTCTCGTACCAATTTGCTCAACGAAGGGCTTTTGCCTAGCGTGATGGGATGGCAGCCAGATTTAGTAACGGCCAATTTAAACGCTATTATTTTAGGAATGCACGCCCGAGCCGATAATCCAGAATTAATTAAAGCAAAGGATCTTGGCTTAAAAATTTATTCTTTTCCTGAATATATTTTTCACGAAAGTCAGCAGAAGCAAAGAATTGTAGTAGGAGGTAGTCATGGTAAAACAACTACCACTAGTATGATTATGCATGTGCTACGATTTTTATCATTCGATTTTGATTATTTGGTTGGCGCCAAATTAGATGGATTCGACCAATCGGTAAATATTACCAATGCACCTGTAATTGTTTGTGAGGGTGATGAATATCCTGCAAGCGCTATAGAACGCAAACCAAAATTTCATTTCTTGTTTCCGCATGTAGCTATTTTAACAGGTATTGCATGGGATCATATTAATGTGTTTCCAACATTTGATTTTTACTTAGAACAATTTGTCATTTTCATTAATAAAATAGAAACAGGAGGGTTGTTAATTTACAATAGTTCCGATCCTGTATTAGAAAAATTAGTGAAAGACCATCCACGTGCAGATATTCGCTATCAACCTTATGCAGTGCCAGTTCACAGTATTGACAATGGAAAAACAACTGTAACTATTGAAGGGGTTTCTGGCAATTTAAAAGTTTTTGGCAATCATAATTTAATGAATTTGTTGGCGGCTTATTATGCATGTAAAACACTTGGAGTTAGCACTGCAGATTTTGTTAGGGCAATTGGGTCATTTACTGGGGCATCAAAAAGATTAGAATTATTGGCATCAAATGATTCTGTGAATGTTTACCGAGATTTTGCACATGCCCCAAGTAAAGTGAAAGCAACCATAGAAGCGCTAAAACAACAATTTCCTAACAGACTATTAGTAGCCATTTTAGAATTGCATACCTACAGTAGTTTGAACGAAAAATTTATGCATGAATACGATGGAGCATTAAAGCAGGCCGATATAGCACTAGTCTATTTTTCAAAACACGCGCTTGCTATTAAACAATTACCCGAACTGGCCATTGAAAAAGTAGCAGAAGGGTTTAATCAGCCAGGAATATTGGTAATGAACGAAAAAAATCAATTGCAAGACTGGCTAACCACTCAAAAGTTTTCAGCCACAAATATTGTTTTGATGAGTAGCGGTAATTATGATGGCATAGATATGCTTACTTTTGCTAAAGAGGTGACACAATAATATTTAGAAGATTCTTTTAATTTACGCTATAACAATATGAAACTGCAATTAACACGTCCTATCGCTTTTATTGATTTAGAAACTACTGGTATTAATATTACTACAGACCGCATAGTTGAAATAGCGATTGTGAAAATATTGCAGGATGGAGAAAAGCAAGTGAAGCGAAAATTGATTAATCCTTTAATGCCCATTCCCCAAAGTTCTAGTGATATTCATGGCATTACCGATTTAATGGTAAAAGACGCTCCAAGCTTTAAGCAAGTAGCTAATGAAATCAAACAATTTATTGAAGGCGCTGATTTAGGCGGATACAATAGCAATCGTTTTGATATTCCTATGTTGCTCGAAGAGTTTTTACGTGTTGGCATTGATTATACATTAGAGGGTAAAAGACTCGTAGATGTTCAAAAGGTTTTTCATATGATGGAGCAGCGCACATTGGGTGCAGCGTATAAATTTTATTGCCAAAAAACACTAGAAGGTGCGCACGGAGCAGAAGCCGATGCAACAGCTACTTGGGAAGTATTAGAAGCACAAATAGAGCGTTATCCTCAAATAGGTGATACCGTTGAAAGTATTGTAAAATTTACTGGAGAAGACGACTTGGTTGATTTAGCGCGCAGATTTGTAAAAGACAAGGGCATAGAAGTATTTAACTTTGGAAAACACAAAGGAAAGCCAGTTGCCCAAGTTTTAAAAGAAGAACCCCAATATTATGACTGGATGATGAAAGGAGATTTTCCTATCAATACCAAGCAGAAATTGACAGAGATGTTCAATAAAACATTGATAAAGAAGGGGTAATATTATACGATTCACCGATTAGTACTTGTTTTTTTGTTGATTTTCACTTTGTAGTTTATCATATTCGTAATTTAGCATCAAACTATTATCCCCCCATTGGAAAAAATTGTAATCATACCAACTTATAATGAAAAGGAAAATATTTCCCGAATCATTGAAACTGTGTTTACTTTAAACCAGGGCTATCATATTTTGGTAGTAGATGATGGATCTCCTGATGGCACTGCGGATATTGTTAAAGCATTGATGTTGCAATTTCCTGGTCAATTATTTATTGAAGAGCGCAAGGGTAAATTAGGATTGGGTACGGCCTATATTCATGGATTTAAATGGAGTTTAGAAAAAGGGTATCAGTTTATTTTTGAAATGGATGCCGATTTCTCGCACAACCCCGCAGACTTAGAAAGATTATACAATGCTTGTAAATACGATGGCGCAAGTTTATCAATTGGTAGTAGGTATGTACCAGGAGGAAAAACAGAAAACTGGCCACTCGATAGAAAAATATATTCTAAAGGCGGTGCTTTTTATACCAAATTAATTACTTGGATGCCAGTACAAGATCCTACTGCAGGATTTGTTTGTTATAAGCGTGAAGTGCTTGATGCCATTAATTTAAACGAAATAAGTTTTGTAGGATATGCGTTTCAAATTGAAATGAAATTTACAGCCTGGAAACTAGGTTTTAAAATTAAAGAAGTGCCTATCACTTTTATAGATCGACGCATTGGCGTTAGCAAAATGAGCAAAGGGATTATTAAAGAAGGGGTTTTAGGCGTACTAAAAATTCAGTGGCAGAGTTTGTTTAAAGACAACCACAAAAGACTCTCTAGTAACAATTAATTTAGTAACCTTCTTTTAGTTCGGTTATAATTTCCCATCCTTTATTTTTAAGCGCATCCATTACTAGCCAAGCGGCAATACAAGATAGTATACTCAATATAATTACTACAGGCATAAAGGTATAAATACTATAATGCAAAAACGCAATAGTGCCTGGAATTAGCAGTGTTAATAGACCTCTCATAAAACTAGATTTAGAAAGGTTTTGTGCTTGCGCAAATGGCAAGTTTCTAATAGTAGCATATCCAATTAAAAAGATAATTAATAATTGATTACACAATCCTAAAAACAAGTTAGGAATTACACGAGGTCCTTCAAAAATAATGGCGCCAAAAAAAGTTAACACAATAATGGGTAAATAAAATTTAACCAACAAAGATTTAAGTGCGCCACTAATTATTTTCCCTGGTTTTGCAATAGGGGTAGTAAAATAAATCCATGCTGCTTTGTATTTGTCGGAATACATTAGTTGGTTGATGGCTGTAATTAATATTAAACTGCTAAAATAAATGATGCTAATAAAAATTAGTTTTTCTGTATTTGAATTTTGTTTGATGGAACTCAATGCAGGCCTTTTGTCTCTTAAAAAAATCATAACAAAGTACACCAAAATATAGCCCAAAGAAGGATAGACTTTTAGTTTAAAATCCCTACTTCGACCTGTCATTTTCCAAGTATGTAAAAATGCCATTTTTTCTGCACCCGCATCGGTAAGTAAATTAGCAATGGTATTAATGAAACTATTTGTAGGTCGAGGTTGTTTAAAGCCTGAAACTATTACTGGCATTGATTCTCCTTCGCTGCCACTAATCATAGATAATTTCTGGTTAAAGGAAGGCGCGAAATATTTAATCACTATATAAATGCTTGCGAGAGGCACAAAAATACTTAGTAAAAAACAAGTAATTAAGGGTACTGAAAACTGGAATGAATGTAAGAATTCCCAACCGCCAGCAAACCAATACGAAGGTATAAAAAATGCATAACTAGCTGTATTAATGGTGTAGTTGTCTAATACTGCTTTGCCAATTAGTCTGGGAACAATTTGGTATCCGCCATAAAATAAAATGGCAAAAAATATTTGAAAATAACTAATAATAACTTTAAATTTTTCGGGGGTAGTTATTTTTAGAATAATCAGGTAAAGTGCATTAATTAAAAAAATGGTAAATAGTGTTGCCGCAATAACCATCAATAAAAAAGG
>CAIKZP010000008.1 GCA_903831935.1 uncultured Bacteroidota bacterium
TCGAATAGTCTGGTTGTGTATATGCTTTAGATTTTGCGTATCCACTTAATAAAATATTTCGAAGTGGTTTTACATTAGCATTCATTTCGGCACCACGTTTTAAATAAATAAATACTTGGTGTGTGGCACCACGCCCCTGTATTTTAATCATGGCAACAATATCTATCCCTAAACCACTTATTTGGGATTTTGCATCCTCTGTATTGATAAGAAATTCATCAATATAATAGGAAGTAAGCTTTGGGTCACCGGGCACCCTTGCTTTTAACCAATTAAACAAATCCGTTCCTGCTGTAACGGGTTGCTCTTTATTTACAAAATCATAAATCATTGACCTAGGATTGAAAAACCTGCCCGAACTTAGTTTCTCGTCTAATAATTCTGTTGGGGTTTGAACACGCGTTTTTACAGTTACTGCTTTTAACTCGTGCACTTCTTTATTAGTTTCTTTTATTTGATTAAAATCAAACTGTTCAATTGGTTTTTGCGAAATACTATTTTTTGCAATAGTAGGTAACACTAAACTGTCTGCTGTTTTTGGTAGTGCAGATTGGTATACACTGTTGGCTTCAATTTCTGTAAAATTAATTTTCACTGAATCCAATACAATTCTTCTGCCTGTTGCCCGATAACTAATTTTTGCATCCCCTTCATAAGCCAAGCCCTCTAATAAAAACTGACCATGTAAATCGGTTTTAGCTTGTAATACTTGTTTGATAGAATCTGGCTGAAACACAATCATATTAATGGTTTCATTAATTAATGGCTTTTTATTGTACACTGCTTTTGCTATAAAAGACAAGTAATTGTCTTTGTTGTATTTTATGTATGGGAACTTTTTTGCTAAAATATCCTGCCAATTAAATCTACTCCATTGCTCTGTAATTAAAATGGCATCGATAATTTTTTTATTTTCTTGTGTAGGATACAGAAAATATTTTTCGGCACCTTGTATTTTGTTTTTAAAATCTTGGGTTAACCAACAAGCACTTAATAACCCGTTTTCTATTAAGTTATTTTGTTCGGTTGCTTCTTGTACAAAAACAAGATAACGTTTACTAGAATCGGTCACTATAGAAAATTCATTAAGTGCCCTAGGTAAAGTATTTGTTTTTACACTTTCAAAAATTGGCGTCGTACTATTTTGATTAAATAAAAAACAAAGCCTTTCTGCAACTATTGCATAAGCGCTATCAAACAATGTTAAGCGCAAAACACCTTTGGGCATTTCTTTGGTAGAAAAACGATGCGTAAAAACAGTATCTATATTTTTAACGTTATAGCGATACACTATATCATTATCAATAGTGCCCACTAATTTAAATTTTTGATTGATGGCATTTTCAGCAAAATCAATTCTAAAACTAAGTGTTGTATCGGTTTGTTCTACGCTTAAGCCAACGCCTTTCAAAAGAACTGGAGGCAATGCAATTGAGTGTTTTATGCCAGCATTATCTTCAACCACTATTTGATACGTTCTTCCTGAAACAGGTATAAAATTTGTTGTGGCTATATTTTCATCTAAAGCAGTAAAACTATTTATTTTGAAGGATGGATTTTGTGTATCTACTAAATAACCCGACCAATTTAATGGCAATACCCCTACCGAATGTAAACGAATTGCAACGGTTGCATTGCGGTTATTAATTAAATTTCCTCCTTCAACAAATGCAGTTGCAAACCATGTAACGGCTTGTTCTTGTAATTTTTTCTGTGAGTTGGTATTATATATTTTAAGTGCTTGAATATATTGAAACGATTCACTAAAATTGAGCATCCATTGGGTATATGCGCGTACAAAATAATTTCCTTCTGGTATAGAATCGGGCAAGGATAAACTACCTTCTGCAATTCCTTGAATAATTGGAAACTTGCTTTTGCAAACAATAGATTTGTGCTCATCCATTACTTCAATATACAAATTGGTGGAGATATCTGTTAAGTGGTAACCCGAAAAAACAAATCCTTTAAACCAAATAGTTTCTCCAGCTAGGTAGCTCGATTTATTATAACTGAGATGAATTTTTTCTTGCGGATATTTTTCGCTCAAAAAAGTCATTGCCGAGTCTATTCGATCTTGCGAAAAAGCACTAAGCTTTGCAACTAATAAAAAAATTACTGCTAAATATCTTATTCCAATATATAATAACCGATTATGCATAAAGACAAGGATCTGTGTATTTAAAAAGAATGTCCTAAGTTAACTAATAAAAATTTGCAGAATAAAGCAGTTATTTCTTAAGTATTGAATCACTACGAAATCGATATTGTAGTTTTCTGTTCCGTATTATACTTCTACCTACTAGTTTCTGTAAATTCATTGCTAAACAAAATACATGGTTTTAGACCCTATTTTAATTTTATTGGTAGGAATATTTATTGTGGTAGGAGGAATTATTGGCTTAAAGCTGCATCCATTTTTGGCACTAATTTATGCAGCCATTGTAGTTGCTTTGTTAACGCCTATTAGTTCACTCCAACAATTCGGGCTCTCAAAAGGCATGGATACTGCTGCAGCATTGGCATTTAGTAAAAAAGGAATTGGCGAGCGTATTGCTACTGAATTTGGAAACACCTGCGCAAAAATTGGCATTCTCATTGCCATGGCCGCTATCATTGGAAAATGTATGTTAGAATCTGGTTCAGCCGAAAAAATTATCCGTTCCTTATTAAAACTTACTGGCATTGAAAAAGCGCCTATTGCATTTTTATTAAGCAGTTTTTTTTTAGGAATGCCCGTTTTTTTCGATACCGTTATTTTTTTAATGATGCCGCTTGCAAAAGCAATGACACTTAAAATTGGTAAGAACTATTTATTCTTTATAATGTGTATTATGGCAGGAGCAGCTATGGCAAACTCCTTGGTTCCTCCCGCACCAGGACCCTTATTTTTAATTGGTGAAATGCATATACCTATTGGTTTAATGATGGGTACTGGAATTGTTGTTGGTTTGTTTACAATCACTGCAGGGTACTTATATGCAAGTTGGGCGAATAAAAAATATACCATCCCATTAAGAGATGCTGCAGATGCTAGAATTGAAGATTTAAAAATAATATCCAATACAGAAAATAGTCAACTGCCTAGTTTATTAGTTGCATTGTTACCAGTATTAGTGCCTATCATTTTTATAACACTTGATGCAAGTTTTACTGCCATTTTAAAAGCCAATCCGCAAGCAAGTATTCCTAAAACAATTCTAACGCTAGTAAAATTTTTGGGAGATAAAAATATTGCCATTGTTATTGGAGGCATACTGGCTTTATTGGTCATTAAAAAATATATAAAAGAAAACCTCTCTTCTTTTATACAAAATGCATTGATGAGTGGCGGTGGCATTATTCTAATCACTGCTGCTGGCGGGGCTTTTGGCGGAATGATTCAACAAACAGGTATTAGTGCAGAAATTGGATTACTCACTGCAAATTATCAAATGGCTTTAATTCCTATGGCCTTTTTTATTGCTGCACTTATAAGAACAGCTCAAGGGTCTGCAACCGTTGCACTCATTACTACGTCTGGTGTTTTAGCAGGAATGGCCACCAATACCCATTTAAGTTTTAATCCTGTTTATATTGGATTGGCTATTGGTTGTGGCTCTAAAATTTTTATGTGGATGAACGATCCTGGTTTTTGGATTCTTAGTAAGTTGAGTAATTTAACAGAAAAAGAAGTGCTTAAAACTATTTCGCCTTTATTAGTAGTAATGGGCTTTACTGGATTGGTTGTAATTTTAATTGCTGCTAAATTATTTCCTTTATTATAAATATAAAATAACCTTACTTATTAAGTTGCTTTTATGAACTATATAGCCGGACCTCGAATTAAAGAAATACATATTACGCCCATTGCCATTGTTGATCCGCCGCTTTTAAATGCTGCAGGATTACATGCTCCTTATGCCCTTAGAACAATTTTAGAAATTGTTACCGACGATAATATTTCTGGTATTAGCGAAATTCCTGGTACTGCAGATATTGACCTTGCTTTAGAAGCTTCTAAAAAATTATTGATTGGAAAAGATGTTTTTCAACTCAACCAAATCAAACAAATTTTAATTGAAAATTTTGGAACAGATAAAAGTTCCGACAGAGGTCTTGCCCCCTGGGATCAACGAAAATTAGTACATATTTTTAGTGCAGTAGAAGTTGCTTGTATGGATATTATTGGCAAAGTAACAGGTAAGCCAATAGTTGATTTATTAGGTGGAAAAATGCGCGACCGTGTTCCTTTTTCTGCTTACCTATTTTATAAATACGAAGGCGCTGGTGGAGCATTTGCATTTAATACAGACCCTACTGCCACTGGTTGGGAAGCCGCTAAACAAAAAAGCGCGCTGAATCCAACTGAAATTGTTGCACAAGCAAAAGCCATGTGTGCTGCTTTTGGATTTAAAAGTATTAAACTAAAAGGAGGTGTATTTGATCCGCGCCAAGAAACAGATGCTATGTTTGCTTTGTACGAAGCATTTGGCCCTACTGTTCCATTGCGTATTGATCCTAATGCATTGTGGACTGTTGAAACAGCCATTAAGTATGGCAAAGAAATGGAACCCATTTTAGAATATTTAGAAGATCCGGTTCGTGGTCAACAAAACATGGCAGCAGTTCGCAAAGCGCTTAAAACACCTTTGGCAACCAATATGTGTACGACCTCTTTTGAAGAAATTCCAAATAGCATTGCCATTCAGTCTGAAGACATTATTTTAAGTGACCACCATTTTTGGGGTGGATTAAGATCATCCATGCATTTAACCAGTATCTGCGAAACTTTTTCTAGAGGTTTATCTATGCACTCAAATAGTCATCTAGGTATTTCATTGGCGGCAATGGTGCATCTTGGTGCGGCTATTCCTAGAATGGATTATGCATTAGATACACACTATCCTTGGCAATCCGACGAAGTGATTATGGGCGGAAGATTTACATTCGAAGAAGGTTCCGTAGCAGTTCCAACAGAACCGGGTTTGGGTGTAGAATTAGATAGGGTTGCATTGGCTAAATTGCACCAGAATTATTTAAACTGCGGTCTTACCAAACGAAATGACGAAATTGAAATGCAAAAAGTAATTCCAGGTTGGACTTTTCAACCCGTTCGTTGGTAATTATAAATTAAACAGTTCATGCATATTCTGATTGCGCCTAATGCGTTTAAAAATAGTATTAGTGCACAGCAAGCAGCTGATGCCA
>CAIKZP010000009.1 GCA_903831935.1 uncultured Bacteroidota bacterium
AATTTTCTTTTCTGCTTCGGGTGTAAGAAATTTACAAGTGGCATTTTGTACATATTTTTCTATGAAATAAGTATAGCCTTCGGTATTATTAGATATTGTTCTATTTTTTAATATTTTAGAAAATGTTTCAAATAGGTGTGAGTAAGCTTTGTTCTTACAATCGAACCTAGCCATGATAGAATCAATACCAATACATAAAGAATCTGCCTGTTTAGGATAATAACCCAAATACGCCATTAATACCGATTTTAATAATGGGGTAAAAAATAACTTTGGTGTGGCAATGTTTAATTGTTGTAAAAAAGACTTTCTAGCCGCGTAGTTTTGAATATTAGGTAAACTTGAGTCTAAGGTGTTTAATGTTTTAAAATAGATTGACAATGCATCGTTTGGTTTTAATTGCTTGATTGCATTTAGTCTAAAACTAACCAGCTCATCGGTTTTGGTTTTAAAGAAATTTGCTTTCTGTATAAGATTGAACTTTTTTCCTTTTTGTATTTCTGCAGCATACGAACTATCAACACTAGCTAATTTATTTGCTAAACGCAGATACGCTATAAGACTTTTATTCTTGCTTTTATTGGTTGTAATTGAATCTAAATACTGTTTACCCCTAATTTCAAATTGAAGCGTGTCTTTATTTTCTAATATGAATTGTATTACTTGCTTAGACTTTGGAAAATAAAAGTAATAGAGGCCACCTATAATGGGTTTAGCGTACTTTATTGTATAGGTTCCCTTATATAAAGGAATCGTGTCTTTGGCTACAAAGTTTTTTTCGTCAAATACCGATCCTCTAAAATAAGCCACACTGTCTTGAACGCCAGTTGCCTTTAGCTTTATTTGGTATTGCGATATGAGTAAATTATTAAATAGTAATAATGCAACTGATATGCTTAATAATTTTTTCATTCGCGGCATTTTTATAACAACAATTTTTAGAAGCTTTCAAACCAATTATTAGTTTAAAAACTATTGTTATACAAAACTTGCATTTCTTTGAACGATTTGTATTTTTTTGAACTTGAATAGTGTTCTAAAAAAATGATTTAGAACAGATTTTTGGCTTTTTAGAAATTTTAGAACTAGATAAATAGAATTTGGAACTAGTTTGTAGTATTGTTGAAGGTTCCAAATTGTGAATTCACAAGTTTTAGTACCAATACATGATTTAATATTGTTTTTATATTAATCTCCCCCTCAAACTTATTGATTATGCTTGTTCCGGTATCGGTTCTAATTTTTCTATTGATTATAATATCAACGGTTTATAATTATAGAAAAAATGTTAGTTTGATATTTTTAGCTGGCTTTTTAATTCCAATTGCTATTTATGGACTAGTTCATTTTTATTCAGTAATAGCCAAATCTGTAATTGGTATAGTTATTACATATGGTCATTTTATGCCTTTGTTTTTTTTACCAGGGCCAATGCTGTTTTTTTATATTAGATCAACTTTAAATGATTCTTTAACCAAACTTAAAAGGACCGATATATTTCACTTCGTACCATTTTTTATTGCACTAGTTTCTATTTTCCCATACTATTTTTGGTCATTTACTACCAAATACGAAGTTGCAAGTCAAATTGTAGACCAAGTTGAACGGCTCAAAATAATTAATATTACTTGGCTGTATCCTAATTTCATTAACCTAGTTATAAGACCATTTATATTATTAATTTATTCTTTGATCTGTTTGCGCATAATCAATAAAGGTAGATTCTAGTTTTTAACGCAACAGTAGTTCTTTAAACTTTTCTTTTGGTGTTGACCAGTCAAGTGTTTTTCTAGGCCTTTCATTTAAAAGCTTTTGAACGTGCTTGATTTCCTTCCTTGTAAACTTACTAAAATCA
>CAIKZP010000010.1 GCA_903831935.1 uncultured Bacteroidota bacterium
AGAGGCTGAATCAATTGAATGATTCAGCCTCTCTTTATATAAAGTAATAATGAACTATTTTTTAGATTCGTTCATTTTAATTGTGATATGTTGTTTTTCACGACCTTTCAAAAATGCTGCATATTTGCTAGCACTTGCAGAATCTAATAACTTGTCGTTGATTGTTAATTTACCATCGTTTAATTCAATAGTAAGTTTACCATCAACTGCGTAGCCATCTTTTTTAATTGCGTCAACTAGTAATTTATTATCATCACCACTAATGGTTACAGTAGTAGCTGATTTGCTTGAATCAGTTGATGTAGCATTTACGTTAATTTCCATTGTTTTCTGAATGCTAGTAACTGCATCTGTTTTGTGTAATTGTGCCAATGAAGGAGCAATTACCAAAGAAACGATAGACATTAATTTGATTAAGATATTCATTGATGGACCAGATGTATCTTTAAAAGGATCTCCAACAGTATCACCTGTTACAGAAGCTTTATGTGGTTCTGACTTTTTATAGAACATTTCACCATTTATCTCAACACCTTTTTCAAAAGATTTTTTTGCATTATCCCAAGCACCACCAGCATTATTTTGGAAAATTCCCATCAATACACCACTTACCGTAGCACCTGCTAAGAATCCACCTAATGCTTCTGGTCCTAGAGTAAAACCAATTAAAATAGGAGAGATGATAGTAATAGCACCTGGTAACATCATTTTTTTCAAAGACGCTTCAGTACTAATTGCAACGCATTTTTCGTATTCTGGTTTTCCTGTTCCTTCCATAATTCCTGGAATTGTGCGGAACTGACGACGAACTTCTTCTACCATTGCCATAGCGGCTTCACCCACTGCACGGATAGCTAAAGAAGAGAATATAAAAGGAATCATTCCACCTACAAATAAAGCTGCTAAAACATCGGCTTTATAAATATCAATATGTTGGTTATTTGGCATTGCAACACCAACAAAAGCAGCAAACAATGCTAATGATGTTAAAGCGGCAGAAGCAATTGCAAAACCCTTTCCACTTGCTGCGGTTGTATTACCAACTGCATCTAGAATATCTGTTTTTTCACGTACTTCGGCAGGTAACTCGCTCATTTCAGCAATACCACCTGCATTATCTGCAATAGGACCAAATGCATCAATAGCTAATTGCATAGCAGTTGTAGCCATCATACCAGCAGCAGCAATCGCAACACCATATAAACCTGCGCAATAAGATGCGCCGAAAATACCAGAAGCCAAAACAATAATTGGCATAAAAGTAGATTCCATACCAATTGCTAAACCACCAATAATATTAGTAGCATGACCTGTGCTAGATTGCTTAATAATACTCATTACTGGGCGTTTACCCATTGCAGTGTAATATTCTGTAATAATGCTCATTAAAGTTCCTACTATTAAACCAACAGCAATAGAACCAATCACACCGTTTCTTGTAAATTCAATACCACGTAATGACATGGTTTCTGGAAGTATATACGATACTAAAAAATAACAAGCAATAGCTGTTAAAACCATTGAACCATAGTTACCCATGTTCAATGCTTTTTGCACTGTTGCAGTATTTAAACCAGCATTCTCACTAATTCTAACAAATAAGGTTCCAATGATAGATAATAATATACCAACACCTGCAATCATCATAGGTAATAAAATAGGAGATAAGCCACCAAAAGCATCTACTAATTTACCGCCACCTACTGCAGTTACTTCTTGTCCTAATACCATTGTAGCTAAAACTGTTGCCACATAAGAACCAAATAAATCGGCTCCCATTCCTGCAACATCACCTACATTATCTCCAACGTTATCGGCAATTGTTGCTGGATTACGTGGATCATCTTCAGGAATACCTGCTTCAACTTTGCCAACTAAATCAGCACCAACATCGGCAGCTTTTGTATAAATACCACCACCAACACGCGCAAATAAAGCAATAGATTCTGCACCTAATGAAAATCCTGTTAACACTTCAATTGTACGAAGCATTTCAGAAGGATCTCCATTAACATAAAATAATTGTTTTAATACTAAAAACAAACCACCCAAACCCAATACGGCTAAACCAGATACGCCTAAGCCCATAACAGATCCTCCTGTGAAGGAAACTTTTAAGGCTTTTGCCAAACTTGTTTTAGCAGCTTGTGCTGTACGCACATTTGCTTTGGTTGCAACTTTCATTCCAATATATCCAGCAGTGGCACTAAAAACAGCACCAATGATAAAAGAAATTGCTATACTCCAGTGGCTTTCAGCATTTTTAGTAGCCATGAAACCTAATAATAAGGCAACAATCACTACAAAATAGCCTAAAATTTTCCACTCTGCTTTTAAGAATGCCATAGCACCTTCAGCTATATAAGTGCTGATCTCTTTCATGCGATCATTACCAGCATCTTGTTTAGAAACCCAATTAAACTTAATTAATGTGTACAATAGGCCAATAATACCCATGGCAGGAACAGCGTAAAACAAAAGTTTGTCCATAAAGAGTTTAAATCTTTTAATTTAAAAAAAGTCTGCAAAAATAAGGAAAATAGATAAGTTAGAAGCTTATTTTGTAATAATTAAAGTAGTAAATATCAAGTGCAAATTA
>CAIKZP010000011.1 GCA_903831935.1 uncultured Bacteroidota bacterium
GAAGCGGTTATTATATTTTCTTTTCTTTTCTTTTTTGTTTGTTAGAGCAGCCGCGCTTAACAATACACAAGATATAACCGTTAGTATTTTACCAACAGAAAAAGACGGTTCTTTTACAGAGAAAACAAAAGTTGGTTATAGGCTTTCCATTAAAAACGATTTGTCTTTAGAACAAAGCGGATTTGTTAGTTATGTAATTGTTAGTGATGACGGAGAAACGATGGAAAAAAAATCCTTTGAAGTTAAAATTCCCGCGCATAAAAAATTGCAAAACACACTAATTATTCCGCACGAAAAAGAGGGCGTTTTTGATATTGTATTTGAGGTTAAAATAACCAACTTCACAGCATCGTATCGTTATAAATATGTTTTTTCAAAAGAAAAAAAAGCAAAAACAATTTCAGAAAAAAAAGTCAAAACAGAAAAAGTAGCCGTTGAAGGTTTGGCAGAAGCGCCGCCAGAAGAAGAGGGCGATATACAGGTTATTATGAAACCCGAAAAAGCAGATGGAATTTTTAAAGGAAAAAAACCCATCGTCTATGATGTACTTGTAAAAAACACCCATACCGACAGTCAAGAGGGCACTATTAGTTATACTGTAAAAGACGCAGTTAAAGGGGTTTTGTGGACCGAAAAAATCTATGATGTAAAGTTGGCTAAAAAAAGTTCTAAGCACATGCAGTTTATTATACCCGCCCCAGAACAACCGGGTTTGTATAATATTGATTTAACAATTAACACTACTAGCTATGAAGATACTACACGTCATAGTTTTGGATATGAAATAGATTACATTAATAGCCCATTACATAAGCCAGCAGATTTTGATGCATTTTGGAACGATGCGCTTCAAGAACTTGCAAAAATTAATCCTGCATACCAAATAACAGAGGCGCCCGAAAAAACAACAGCCGAATATAAAGTATATAAGGTAGAGATGAACTCTTTAGAAAACGTAAAAATCTTTGGCTGGTTAACCATTCCAAAAACATGGATTAAAGGAAAAAAATTTCCTGTGGTTGTAATATATCCAGGATATCAAGTAATGATGAACCCGCTGTTTTTTTACGATTATATTGGATTGAGTTTGAACGTGCGTGGTATGGATAAAAAAAGTGAAGCGTATCCCATTCCCGACGGAGAAGAAGTATTAACCTATAATATTCAAGAAAAGGAAAAATATATTTATAGAGGTATATATATGGACTGTATTCGTGGTATTGATTTTTTGTTTGCCAACGAACACCTTGGTTTTGATTTAAATAGAATCACCGTATTAGGAGGAAGTCAGGGAGCATCGCTAGCACTGGTTGTTGCTGCCCTAAAAAATAAAATCATTAATACTTGTATTGCAGATGTGCCTATTTATTGTGATATGCATATGAATTTAGAAATGGAGCCACAAATAAAAGAAGAAGCATTTACTTTTAAATACATCAATCGTTTTTTAAATAAACAAGCGGGCGTTTTTACCAAAGAACAATTTTTACAAAACTTCAGTTATTTTGAAGTGCAAAATTTTATCCCACAAATAAAGTGTTCAGTATTAATGGCGGCCGCTTTTAAGGATGCCCTAGCACCAGCATCAACGGTGTTTTGTGGGTTTAACAAATTGAATCCTAAGGTTCGTCAAAAAAGTGAAATTTATACCTTTCCAGATTTGGCGCACGAAATACCTGATGTACATAATTTATTTAAAACCATTTGGATGACCGAGAAGTTGGCCAACCGTATTAAAAAATAAAAAAATGAATCTAGCAACGCGTATTAGCATTTTATTAATATTGGTTTGTTTTTCAAATATGGTTAAAGCAGACTGGCCTGTTGGAAAAAAAAGACTGGTGCTTTCGCCGTCTTATAATTATTCTTCTACCTCTAGTTATTTTGACCAAGACGGGAAGGTTAGAAACGCGGTTAATGGAGGACAATTTACTTCGAAAGGATTTGGACTCTATGGCGCCACCGGTGTTTCTAGAAGGGTGGATTTGTTTTTTAGTGTTCCAATGTCGTTTATCAATTCTTCAGATATTTTTTCGGAGCAAACAAAAACGGGTGTTGGAGATGTAATGGTTGGGGCCTCTTTTCATACCCCATCCGAAAACCTAAAAAAATATTTTACCCTGAAAGCGCAGTTGATGATTCCCGCTTACAGCAATTTAACATCGCCATATTTGGGATATGGTTCAAAGGGTGCACAAATAGCCGCGAACTATTCTTTTTTGCCTAAAAAAGGAAATTTTGCAGTAGTTGAAGGATCGGTTGCCCGCTATTTTGATTTTGCTGATGGCCCCACTCAATTGGGTTTTAATACCAGCTATGGGTTTGAGTTACCAAAGTTTCAGTCCATAACACTTGCCTTTAATCACCTATCTTCTTTTAGTTCGAATAAAATATTTTCAACCAATTTAAATTCCAACAAAGACTATATGATGGGCAGGCTTTCTGGTTCATATGGTAGAAGAATCAGCCGAACCCTTACCCCATATATACAATTATCTTATTCTGTTTATGGAAGGAATGTAGGACGAGGTTTGAGTGCTTCTGTTTTTTGTTTGGTAAGACTTCCTTAAATTTAGCAGCAACGATATTTGTTGCACCAATACCAATCAAACAAAAAAGGTTGATTTATTTTTTACTACATCCTTTTATTCGGCTTGCCATAAAAATTTTTTGCTACAAAATTGTGGTGAACCGAACCGATTTTTTTAGTGAAGAAGGACCCATTTTAATTACCGCAAATCATCCGGATTCTTTTTTAGATGCCATTATTATTGCGGCATATTTTAAACGACCCATTCATTTTTTAGCAAGGGGCGATGCGTTTAATAAACCCTGGCACAGCGTTTTATTAAGAACCCTTCACCTATTTCCGGTTTATAGATTAAGTGAGGGAAAAGAAAACCTAGGCCTCAATACTGCGGCCTTTGAAAACAGTAAAAAAGTGTTGCAACAAAATGGCGTTGTGCTAATTTTTATTGAGGGAATTTGTTTAAATAAAAATAGTTTGCAACCGTTTAAAAAAGGGGCAGCACGCATTGCCAATAAGTGTTGGGCAGACCAAATACCAGTAAGGATTTTACCTATTCGACTTAACTATAATAGTTTTTCAAAATTTGGAAAAACAGTTTCTATGCAAGTTGGAAATTTTTTAACACAAAAAGAATTACAGGTGCATGAAGAGGAATCAAAAAATTATATTCACTTTAACCAGCAAGTGAACCAACAACTTGAAAACTTGCCCCCATTAAATATACCGATAGAAAAACCCAATAAAATATTTATACCACTAGGTTTATTGGGCAAATTTTTACACCGTCCTTTCTATCGCCTAATTCAAAACTTTGTGCAACAAAAAACAACAGGAACCGTATTTTATGATTCGGTTTTGTTTGGCGTTCTTTTTTTAATATATCCATTTTATTTATTGTTGATTGCGCAGGTTTTGGGTGTGTTTGGTTTTTCAACGGCTTTTATTGTTGGTATTTTAATCCTGCATCCTATATCGGCTTATTTTGCTACCCAAAACAAGGCGAATGAAATAAGCGAGGCCAATCAATCGTTTCATTAGTAGTTTTACACATTCAAACAACGCATCAACAAATAGTTATGGCCAACATTAAAACACTTGGAAAGCGAAAAAGAATTGCTTTGGTTGCACACGACCACAAAAAAATCGACCTGATTGAATGGGCGGTGTACAACAAAACAGAATTGGCCAAGCACGAGTTGTTTGCAACAGGCACTACCGGAAAACTATTAGAAGAAGCACTTGATAGACCAGTGAAAAAAATGTTGAGCGGACCACTAGGTGGAGACCAACAAATTGGTGCGATGATTGCGCAAGGAGAAATTGATATCATGCTTTTTTTCTGGGATCCAATGGAAGCCCAACCACACGATAGCGATGTAAAAGCTTTATTAAGACTCTGTGTTACCTGGAATATTCCAATGGCCTGTGATAGGGCCACAGCAGACTTTATAGTGACTTCTCCGTTTATGCACGATGAATATTTTGCAGCTCAACCCGATTATACTGGCTATTTAAACAGGCCCGTAAAAGACGAAGATTAAAAACTATTCAATTACAGCAGGAATCAGGTTTTTATTTCGCATCTTTTGTAAACCGAAAAAGAAAATAAGCACCGCCAATATTCCAATGGCAGCTTCTCCTATAAGCATATAGCGACTATTAAATTTGTCGTGTGTAAAACCATCAAAGGCAATCATTAATACAACGGGTAAATTGCCCAAAGAGCTTATTAATGAATATTTAGTAGCTGCGTGTTTTTTTCCAATTGCAAATAATATAATTGCGGTAAAAGCCGCGTTCATTAAACCCAAACAAAACGCGTATACAGACACCCCAATTACAAAGAACAGCGATTGCATAGGACAAAGGGCCATTAAAAAAGTAACCAAAGCACAAAGCGTACCACAGCCCAAATAAGACTTCCAAACCCCCCATTTATCTACAACTAAGCCACCCACCAAACAACCCGTTAAACCCATCAATCCATTTACTACCCCGTTAACCAAGGCAACGGTATTGGCGTTGGTTTTCCAGTCTTGTGCTATTGCAGACCAAATATTTGAGGCGCCCCCCGTACCAATTGGGGCAAGTATTAAAATAATTATAAACAACACTACCGGCACCTTTAACATAGCAAACAAACTTTTACCAAGCGCCAATATTTCTTTATGAATTGTTTGTTGTAGAGAGCTTTTCAGGTCTGGTATAAAAAAAATAGCAGCGCCCAAAACCACTGAAATAGCACACATAATTATTCCTGAAGCCCCCGAACCATAATGGGTTAAAAGCCAAAGACCAGCACCACCTCCTGCACCAATTCCCAAAATCATTCCGCCTTGTAAGCAACCTGATGCAAACCCTTTTCTGCGCTCCTCAATACTTTTTGCCATAAACCCACTTACGGGCAAAAACAAAAAATTCGAGGCTATTTGAGAGATAAAAACAATAATGGTAAGCAGTGTAATGCCCTTAATGGTGAAAGGGGTTGTAACTAAAACCAACAGCGCTCCAATTGTAGCAAGCAGGCTTATGATATACCATTTGCGCAAACTAAGCGTGGTGTCAACAATTGGCCCAAATACAAACCGTAACATACTAGCCGACGCGCCAACAGCAACAACTTCAGCGGTTTGGCCAACAGAGAAGCCGTTTTGGATTAGTTGGTAAGGAAGCGCAACAGATACAAATCCCGAACTAATTCCAAAAGGAATGATCAGAAAAAAAATAAAAAATGGGTTAACAAATTTTTGTGGGTTCATTTGTTTTTTACCAGATTAAATAAAGCAATCCTTATTTTGTTTTACAATATAGGGTTATTCTGTCCACAAACTACCACTAGAATAGGTTTTTGCATGTCCACTAATTAAAACCCTGTCCTCTTTGTTTTCACAGAAAAGGGTACCAAACCTTTCTGAAACCTGACAAGCCGTTAATATATTTTTATTGAGTCTTTCGGCCCAAAAAGGGATTAAAGAACAGTGAGATGAACCGGTAACATGGTCTTCTAAAATAGAGGCTTGCGGTGTAAAAAATCTGGAAACAAAATCGCAATGATCTCCAACGGCGGTTACAATTACCCCGCCTACGCCAAGGTTTATTAGGTCGAAAAAATGTCGATCAATTTTAATGTTTCTTACCTCGGTTTCGTTGTTGTACACCAATACATAGTCTCTTGATTTCAACACTTCTTTGGGTTGAATATTCAGCGCGGTTTGAATATTTTCTGGCAAACGATTGGGCGTTGGCATTCTTGACGGGAAGTCCATTTTATAAAGATCCTGTTCCACCAAAACGGTTAAATCGCCACTGAGTGTTTCAAAAACAATCGTATCGTTTTTGTAATTAAGGATTGTTTTTAAGCAATGAACTGTTGCAAGTGTAGCGTGGCCACAGAGGTCCATTTCAATGTCGGGTGTAAACCATCGTAAATGTATTTTGTTACCCTTGTCTACAAAAAAAGCGGTTTCAGGAACAGCATTTTCTTTGGCTATTTTCAACAATATTTCGTTTGATGGCCACTCGCTAAGCGGAACAACACAGGCAGGGTTTCCACCAAAAGTATTTTGGGTAAAAGCGTCAATTTGATAGAGGTCTAGTTTCATAATAAGGGTCTAAAGATTATTGCTAATGTATTAATCCTATAGTGTATTGGTAATGTTTTTTGCAATTTGGTTGAACTCGCTTAATGAAGTTTTGCTTGTTATTTTATTCACCTTCATATTAAACACATTTTTTCCTTTTCTAACCATGATGAAATAAAAATTTTCTCCATCGCTATGAAAATAGGCCTCGTCTCCAATATTGTGCAAAACCTTGACTCCTTCGTGTTTTTCGTTGGCTTTTTTAATTGAAGCATATTTATTTTTTGCAGAAGAAAGTCGGTTATATTTTTCAAAGAAAAAATAAATGCTACCCGTATTTCCACTGATAGCGTCTTTGGCATTAGCAAAATATGCAGCGCTATAGGTTAGTGTATCTATTTTAACAATCGTTGAACTGTCGGTTATATGAGCATGTTCTCCTAATATTTTTTCAGCATCACTAATGGTAAATAAATTACTAAGATCAATTGAGGTATTCGGCAGATTCAATTCGTGCTTTGTAACAGCAACTGTTATTGATTGACGGTTGATGTCGTTGCGTGATAATAATGACTGACTATAACTTAATATCATTGCAAGAATTGTTATGGAATAGAAATTGTTTTTCATTCTTATGATTTAAAAATTATTTTCTCAAATATTAAGCGAAGGTGTTTTTTAAAAAACATCCTAATTGTTCCATTCGAAATTATTTTGCTTCAATTGGATTTGGATATTCAATTTAATATTTTATTTGTTCATATTTTTCAATGAGCATACCTAAAATTTCTAGTTCGTCTACTTCTTTTGTACCGGGTTTCGCATCAAAAATAACCTCAAGTCTATTTAGCGCAACTTGATAGTCTTTCTTATTTTTAATTGGTTTTAATATCATTGTGTTTAAATTTTTGTTGCATCAATTTTGTCGTATTGAGCATGTGTGCCAATAAAACGAATCCAAATCATTTGATAGTCGTAATTGATTTTTAAGATTAGCCTGTAATGATTCCCTTTAATGTTAAAAACCACTTTATTATCTGCTAAAAAACTTGCACTAGGATACTCAATTTTGATTTTAGTCGGACCAGTCAAATGTTTGATTAACGACAAATGTTCATACGTAGAACGAGAGTTTGTTGAACCACAAAACGGTCACACGAAGCACTGAACCGCCAATTTATTGTAGGTGCCGTTAGCCGTAGCGCCTTCTTAGGACATTATTACTGTCCAATGAGTTTTGTTTTGTTGTCGTCAAGTTTTTGTTTGATATACACTTTTAACTCGTCAAAAGTCATATTCTGTGTTTCAGAACTGATTTTGTCTCTGATGTCTCGCATCATTTTTACAGCGTCAAACTGTTTTTCTTTTTTAGTCGTTTCCATAATTTACCAAGTCTTTTGGGCTTCTTATTTCAATCATCGTATATCCAAGTCGTAAATTCACAGAATTGTAGCCCTTTATTCTGTCAAGGTTTACTATATGTTTAAAGTTCCAACTTGCTAAAACGTCCACTTTGTGAATGGTCGCCATAGCAATGTGACGGCAGTCTTCCACACTAGTTTTGCCAACCACTTTTTCGTTAATGTAAGTGTCTGCAAGTTTGATGGCTTCCTCATTTAGTTCAACTCTTTGGAATTTGTCTGCCGAATATTTTAATAAATGTTCTTTAACGTGTTGTGGTGCGTTTATTAATTCAAGGTCAAGCAAGTCAGAAACTACAAAAATAATTTCGTTGTTGTCGAGCCTCTCAAACAGCTTTATTGTCGCCTCTTTGAACTCTTCGTCAAAGTAGCCGCCAACAACTGAAGTGTCTATGTAAATTTTCTGTTTCATTTATTTTTTTATCAAAGCAAAGATAGTCAAAATGTTGTCGTTTTTGGGGTCTGCCGGCATTACTGCTAACGTTCGAGGCTTGCCGCAGGGCTGGGATTGTTGTTGTGTCTGCCCGGCAACCGAACCTGATTGAAAAACAGATGTTAAGTTAACAACTAAAAGCCAAATAGTATTCGGACAAGCCCGATATTAGTTGATTGAAGTACAACTGCCGATTGTTATTTCGTCTGCCAGCCTTGCGGCAAACCTTTTGTTAGCAGCAGCCTCTCAATTTAGATCATTCTGATTATTCTTTGTTCCGTTAAATTCTAATTTATTGTAAACACTCGTACCAATTATATAACAAATCCAGATTACTGAAAAAGCGATCAAACCTTTGAGATTATATTTAACGTCTTCTGGGTCATAACGTCCGTGAATTCGTGAATGAAATAAACTATTAGAGTATTCCTGTGCAAACTCAATGGTAACACCAAACAGATAAAGAATTACAAAAATTAGAATGTGTCTAAATGGTTTACCATTTGCGAAGAGTATGTTTAAAAATCCCGCAGCGAGAAAATAAAAGGCGGAATGTAATTCTTTGTCAAAATGTCTAAATACAGATGGAAGCTTTAACATGAAGCCAATAATAGATGCTATTAAGAAGAATAGAACTAGGAGAATTTTTGTCCAATTATTTAGCTTCATTAATTTTGATTTACCATTTGAACTGTGAATATAAATTCTTTCTGTCATAGGAAGGAGATTTTGAAAAGGTCAGGTTGCCGCTAACTTATATATACCAGCCATAAAACCACCCTAAAATCTTTCTACTTTAAAAACCAAAAACCATTTAATTTTACACCATGTATCGCTTGTTAATTCCAATACTCTTTTTGTTTTTATGCAGCTGTGCACCTAAGCCACATTATACCAATCCGCATATTGCTATTCAAACAAAATATGGCGATATTGAATTGGAGTTGTATCCCAAACAAGCGCCCAAAACGGTGGCCGCTTTTTTAAGTTATATCGATTCGGGCTTTTATAATAATAGTAGTTTTTACCGGGTATTGAACATGGAAAATCAACCGTCTAATGCTCCCAAAACCGAACTAATTCAAGGGGGCATTTGGAAAACCAATTATAAAAAAGCGGTAAGCGTAAAAGGCATTGACCACGAAAGCACCCAACAAACAAAAATACTTCATACCGAAGGAACCATCTCTTTGGCAAGGGCCGCACCGGGCACCGCTGGCACAGAATTTTTTATTGTGATTGGCAACCAACCCGGATTAGATGTTGGCGGCGAAAACTGCGAAGATCGTTTGGGATATGCCGCTTTTGGAAGGGTTGTAAAAGGCCTTGACCTGGTTTTTAAAATATCTGGTCAAAAATCGAATGGGCAATATTTTTCGCCCATGGTAGACATTTATAATATCGTTAAACTATAAGGGTTAATCTTTTTAACTTTGAACACTAATTAGCCCCATGCCCTTTCAACTCCATGCACCTTATTTACCAGCCGGCGACCAACCTTCTGCCATTGCGCAGTTAACAGAGGCTGTAAACAATGGAGAGCAATACCAAACACTATTGGGTGTAACGGGTAGTGGTAAAACATTCACCATTGCCAATCTTATTCAAAATACCCAACGTCCTACCCTTGTATTAACGCATAACAAAACCTTGGTAGCACAATTGTATGGTGAGTTTAAACAGTTTTTTCCGGAGAATGCTGTAGGCTATTTTGTAAGTTATTACGACTACTATCAGCCCGAAGCATATATGCCCGTCACTGGCACGTACATTGAAAAAGATTTAAGCATCAACGAAGAGTTAGACAAACTTCGATTACAAGCAACCACCCAATTGCTTAGCGGCAGAAGAGATATTATTGTGGTTGCGAGTGTGAGTTGTATTTATGGAATGGGTAACCCTACCGAATACGAGAACGGAATTATCAGAATTGAAAAAGGCCAAGTTTTATCGCGCCAAGGATTTTTGCACGCACTGGTTAATTCTTTGTATAACCGCTCTCAAGGCGATTTTAGCAGGGGAACCTTTCGTGTAAAAGGCGATACTGTTGATATTAATTTACCCTATGTTGATTTTGGTTATCGCGTAACTTTTTTTGGCGATGAAATAGAAGAAATTGAAAGTATTGAAACCGAAACAAGTAAGCGTATTGGCTTGATGGATTCGGCGGCTATTTTTCCTGCAACACTTTATTTGGCGCCCAAAGACATGATTTTGCAAGTCATGCACGAAATTCAAGACGAGATGATGGCGCAGGTAGCATATTTTAAAAGCACAGGAAAATTTGTAGAAGCGCAACGCATAAAAGAAAGAGTAGAATACGATATTGAAATGATTCGCGAATTAGGATATTGTAGTGGTATTGAAAACTATTCTAGATTTTTTGATCGTCGAAAACCAGGTACACGTCCTTTCTGTTTACTCGATTATTTTCCGAAAGATTTTTTATTGGTGGTGGATGAAAGTCACCAAACGATTCCACAAATTGCAGGTATGTATGGTGGAGATAGAAGTAGAAAACTAGTATTGGTTGAATATGGTTTTCGCTTGCCGAGTGCCATAGATAACCGCCCACTTAATTTTCACGAATTTGAAAGTATCACCGGACAAACTGTTTTTGTTAGTGCTACACCCGGCGATTATGAATTAGAAAAAACAGGTGGCGTAGTGGTGGAACAAGTGGTTCGTCCTACGGGTTTATTAGATCCGCCAATTCAAATAAGACCAAGTGTAAACCAGATAGATGATTTATTAGACGAGATTGATAGAACGGTAAAAAAAGGCGATCGAATTTTGGTTACCACGCTAACCAAACGCATGGCCGAAGAGATGGATAAATACTTGGGCCGAATTAATATTAAATCGAAATATATTCACAGCGATGTAGATACACTCGAACGCATAGAAATACTACGGATGTTGCGTTTGGGAGAAATTGATGTATTGGTGGGTGTGAATTTATTAAGAGAAGGGTTAGACCTTCCCGAAGTATCATTGGTGGCTATTTTAGACGCAGACAAAGAAGGATTTTTACGCAACGAAAAATCACTCACACAAACTGCCGGACGTGCAGCAAGAAATGTAGACGGGTTTGTTATTTTTTATGCCGATAAAATAACCATGAGTATGCAACGCACCATCGACGAAACAGTTCGTCGCAGAGAAAAACAAATTGCATTTAACATAGCCAACAATATCACACCAACAACCATTATAAAAAGTAAAGAACAAATATTTGCGCAAGGATCGGTGTTAGATATTAAAGGATACGATCCATCAAACCCTTATGCATTGCAAAGAGAGTCGCAAATTGTTGCCTCGAAAATAGCTGAAGAACAAACAAATTACCAAACCATTCCTCAGGTAGAAAAAGCCATTCAATCCACTAAAAAAGAAATGGAAAAAGCAGCGCGCGATTTAGATTTTATAGAAGCTGCTAGATTAAGAGACGAAATGTTTCGCCTACAAAAAGAATTAGCCGCCATGAAATAATTAGCCCATTATTGATTCGTTCTAAATGGTATTGCTGGCAAGCCGGCTTTGTTAAATAAATTGGGTTGTGCTGTTTCGTCCCAACCAAATCGAACCTGTGTTGGTGCTATTACGCTTGGTGCTGAAACAATAATTTTTTTACCAGTTATTTTTGCGGATGCAGGCACAAAATTTCCATCAGCTCCTGCAATAGAAAACCAACTTAATTCGGTAGCGTCTTTAATGCTTAAGCCAGATTTTGCGTGCGTAAATGATAACGAGATGTTTCCTTTATTAATTTTCATTGACGCGTATTTTGGCCCTGAAAATTCTGTTTGCTTTTCGCCATAAATTTTTGCCATGGCTAGGTTTACCAATCGGTGTGCAACAATCCATTTGTATGGTGGATGTATATCACTCAAATCTGGTACAAGGTCGGTGGTTACTACCATGCCTGTGTTTTTGATACTTAAGGAACTAGTTTGAAGTTCCCAAAACTCAGGCAAGGCTTGCGTGCTATGTATCAAAGCATCTTTGCGTTTTGTATAAAGATGTGGTGCTATTTGTACATAATACAGTGGTATTTTTTTGTCATTAAACAAATCGCGCCAAGTATTGGCAAATAAATTAAATTTTGCTGCATAGTTTGCACGACCAATACTGTTTAAATCAGATTCACCTTGGTACCATAAAATTCCTTTAATGGCAAGTGGCAACATTGGTTTAATCATGGCATTAAACATCTGTCCGGGATGCATCCCATCAATTTTAAAATCGGGTGTTTGCGCAGAATCTTTAAATACTGGCGACTGTTTGTAAGCCCAATCTGGAATCCAAGGTTCAATTCTGGTGCCCCCCCAAGAAGATGAAATTATGCCAATAGGAATACCAGTTTTTTCTGCAATTTCTTTGGCAAAAAAGTAACCAATTGCTGTAACCAAACGAACAGTAGAATCGTTTCCATTAATCCATCCTATGGAAGGTAATTCAGGTTGTTTTTTTAGGTTTCGCTCAACGTTTAAATAACGAATAATGGGTGATCTGTTTTTATTTTCCATTTCTATTAACCCCTCATCGGTTCCTTTGTTTCCCGCCTTGTATCTTTTAGAAACACGGTCTAATGGATACTCCATATTTGATTGACCAGAACATAGCCAAACATCCCCCACTAATACATTTGTAAAAACAAGGGTAGTACTTGCGCTAATAGTTAGTTCTTTATTAATTGTAGAAACTTGCAAGGGCTTTAACCAAATTTTCCAAACGCCATTTTCGTCTGTAACGGTTGATTTTTTTTGTGTATCAAAACTAACCGTTACTGTTGTGTCAGGTTTTTCTTTACCCCAAATAACAACTGGTTTATTTCTCTGTAATACCATATTATTAGAGAACACAGGCGATACAGATAATTGTGCGAACAACTGGCTGCTAATAATTAAAACTAGCATCAACAAAAAATAACGGAGCGTTTTTTTAAAATCTAACATGGCAAACAAATTCTAATTGGGTTAATTATTTTACGGCTGCACTAATTTTATTTTTAAGCGCAGTCCATTTATTTACAAGTAATATTAATTGGTCTTTGGTTTGTTTTACAGCTGCGATTGTTTGTGTTGTTGGCGTCATTTCGGTATGGTGTACATTACCAAATAATCCTGCAAAACTTGCTTCTACCGATCCAAAACTAGCACTAGATTCTGCGGCCGCTCTTCTGCTTCTGCGTGCGCCATCTAATGCAGCTACTTCTTGTTCTAAAGCCTTTAAATCGGCCACATTAGTACCCGCTTTTTCTATTTTATCTTTCAACATTTTTCTGGCTGCAACAACAGCTTCCATACTTGCGCGTGCTGTTAATCGGCCTTCATAACAATCCATTGAAAGCGCGTGTTGTTTTTGTAAATCAGCCATGCTATTTTTTACACGCGGATCCATTTTAATGCTAAACGTTTGTGTAGAAGATTTTCCATTCACAGTAAGTTTCGCGGTATAATTTCCAGGCAAAACCCATGGTGCATTTTTTTCTGGTGCGGTGTTTTCATAAATCGCTGTCATTGGAAAAGAAACCGGTTCGTCAATTGGTTTATAATGCATATCCCATAAAAAACGATGTGCTCCTGCAGTAGCAGATAACAATTGTTGTGGACGAATCCAATACAGTGGAATATTTAGTTCGGGAATTTTATAAGGTTTGTCGAGGCTACTAAATTTGCGAATAGATTTTCCATTTGCATCTACTATTTCTAATGTGACTTCGCTTGAAACATTGTCTGCTAAATAATAATCAAGAATCGCTCCGTCTGGTGGATTTTGTCCGCCTGGTTCTTCTTGCGGTATTGGCGTATCGGTATTCATATTCCAACGTACACGTAATGCTTGTTGTGGTTTGAATAAAATGGCTTTTTCTGCTGCAAGGTTTTTATTGATTTGACGCAATGGTGTTATATCATCTAAAATCCAAAACCCTCGGCCATGCGTTCCTAATACTAAGTCGTCGTCTTTAATGACTAAATCACGAATAGAAGTTGGCGGCATATTTAAACGCAATGACTGCCAGTTTTCGCCATCATCAAAAGATACATACACCGCATTTTCAGATCCTGCAAACAACAAACCTTTGCGAATAGGATCTTCTCTCACCACATTAATTGGTTCATTTTCTGGAAGACCTTTGGTAATTAACTGCCAAGTTTTTCCGCCGTTTGTGGTTTTGTAAGCATAAGGATGCATATCATCGCAACGAATTCTGTTCACGGCTGCATAGGCTGTATTTACATCGGTATGACTCGCTTCCATTAAGGAGATTTTGCTCCAAGAACTAATGGCTGGTGGCGTTACGTTTGTCCAAGTTTTTCCGCCATCGTGTGTTACTTGAATATAACCATCGTCGGTTCCGGCCCAAATAGTATTGATGTCTTTAAAAGATGGTGCAACAGTATAAATCACTCCGCGTCGGGGCATTTTCTTTAAATCATCTGTTGTATAGATACCAACGCTGGCTGGTATATCCCAAGATTCTCTTGTTAAATCGGGGCTAATGGTTTCCCAACTATTTCCACCATCCCTGGTTTTAAACAATACGTTTCCTGCATAATACAATGTTTTAGGATCGATAGGAGAAAACAATACAGGTGCAGTTCTTACAAAACGGTATTTGCCAGATCGAATGGCTTCGGGTGCTATGTTTTGTACTTGACCAGTTCTTTTATCGTATTTGGTAATTTTTCCGCCGTAAATAATATTAGGATCAAGTGGATCTGGGGCAATATAGCCGTACTCTTCTACACCCACAGGATGCCATTCGCGCAAAGAAATTTGTCCGTCATTTCCTCGCGATGATACACCCGCCGAACCGCTTTCTTGTTGGCCTCCGTAAACATTATATGGAAATGCATTGTCGGTATTTACATGGTAAAATTGTGCTGTTGGTTGGTTATACCACGACGAAAAAGTTTCTCCGCCATTCACAGTAATAATACCACCCTGATCAAGGGCTATCAACATAATTTTAGTATCGTTCGGGTTAATCCAAATACGGTGATAATCATCTCCTCCTGGCGCTCCTCTAAATCCGGTAAAGGTTTTTGCGCCATCCACCGATTTCCAAGTAACCACATTGGCGGTGTAAACTATTTCTGCATTTTTAGGATCTACACGTACTTCTGCAAAATCACTACCTCTTCCCCAAAAACGTCCGTCGGGGTTGATATTGATCCAAGAGTCGCCAGCATCATCGCTTCTATAAATACCGCCTTTATCACCTGCATCAACAGTAGCATACATACGCTTACTATTGGTTGGCGCAATATCAAACCCAATGCGTCCTAAACCTTCGGCCGGTGTGGGTAATCCCTTGGTTAATTTTTTCCAAGTATTTCCGCCGTCAATTGATTTGTATAAACCAGATTCGGTTCCGTTCCAGGCACCGTTTTCCCAAGGACCTTGTCGGCCAGCCCATAAATCGGCATATAAAATATTTGAATTATTAGGATCAAAACTTACTTGAATAGCGCCTGTGTTTTCGTCTTTATACAAAACACGTTCCCAGTTTTTTCCGCCGTCGACACTTCTATAAACACCTCTCTCGGTATTAGGACCATAAGGGTGTCCTAATACGGCTACAAAAACACGGTTTTCATTTTTTGGATCGATAATAATATCGCCAATTTGCTGTCCGTCTTTTAAACCCATATTGGTCCAGGTTTTTCCCGCATCGGACGATTTATAAACCCCATCTCCTACAGACAAATCGGGCCTTTGAATGCCTTCGCCACATCCTACAAAAACAATATTTGGGTTCGATTCCGAAACAGCAATATCTCCAACAGAACCCGTATTCATTTTATCGAAAATCGGTTTCCACACACGGCCATAGTCATTGGTTTTCCAAACACCCCCATTATTTACGCCAATATAAAAAACACTTGGTTGCGATGGAACGCCAACAGCACCAACGGTTCTGCCACCTCTGTGCGGCCCAATCATTCTGTATTCCATTGCACCGAAATACTGATTACTAAACGGTTGTGCAATTGTTTGAAGGGTGCAACCAAGAAGGATCAATAATAAAATCACTAGTCTGGTGCGAAGATTTTGTAGATAGCTCATAACGGAAAGATTTATAAGTAGCCAAGTTACTAAAGAATGGCATTAAAAATCTATCGAAATGATTAAGAGTTGGCGTTGAGCAATTTTGAATGAAGGGTATAAAATTGATTAGGGCTATACACAAACAAACAGCTGCCATTACGAATGGTTTCTATAATAGGTTTGCGCAAGGCTTCTGGAATAGCAGGGCAACCAAAACTTCTACCAATGGTGCCTGATTTATTAGCCAGTTTTTCATTCACATAATTGGCGCTATGTATTACAATTCCCCTGTTGTAGGCGTTGTTATTAATGCCAGCTTCTTGTCCATCAAGGCGAAGTGAACTACCGTGTTTGCCTGCATAAATTTCGCCGGTTGTAAAAAAACCTAAACTACTTTTTAAACTATTGAAAGCGTTTGAAAACTTTGTAGCCAACTTGGCGCCAGAATTACGTCCGTGCGAAACAAATGTGTTAAACAATAATTTTCCAGTGAGCAGGTCTAAAACAAATAAACGTTTTTGGTTGGATGGTAGGCTAAAGTCTATGATGGTTAAAATATTGTCTTTTTGAATTTTTCCTGCCGCGTTTAAAGATTCATAACCCGTAATTGCTTGGTTGAATGCTTCTTTGGAAAGGCCTAGCGTAAAAAGTTTTAAGGAATCGTAGAGTAAAAAATTTTTATTGGGGTTCTTTATTGGAGTGGCTGTAACCAGTTGTTTTTTTAACTGAGATTTTGGTTTGCTATTACCCAATACCAATCCCCCAAATAATAATATTGCGGGAAGTAGGATGATGCGTCTGTTTTTTGTTTTGGCCATAGGGGGGCGTTTGATAGTACAAATTTCGTTATACTAGTTCAAAATTGGTGCCAAAGCGGTTCGATTTGTTAAGCTTTAACGATTTGTGTGAAGTTTGCACAATTGTTTTCCACGTTTTATTTTTCAACAACGCATCTGTTTATCTTGCACCCATGCAGGAGTATCTTAAAGGATTGAATGAACCACAACACGAAGCGGTAACCCATATAACTGGGCCAATTATGATTGTGGCAGGCGCGGGAAGCGGAAAAACAAAGGTTTTAACCACCAGAATTGCGCATTTGATGGCCAATGGGGTGGATGCTTTTAATATATTGGCGCTCACATTTACCAATAAGGCGGCGGCAGAAATGAAGGAAAGAATTGAAAAGATTCTGGGTAATTCAGAGGCCCGCAACCTCTATATTGGTACATTCCACAGTGTATTTGCAAGAATTTTACGCGCAGAAGCCCACCGTTTGGGATATCCTAGCAATTTTACCATTTATGACACCGATGATAGTCGCTCTGTTATAAAAACCGTGGTGAACGAATTAAACCTAGATGATAAACACTACAAAGCCAATGTGGTAGGCAATAGAATTTCTCAGGCAAAAAATGCCTTGATGGGTCCTGGGGCATATGCGGTGGATTATTATGTTCAGCAAGAAGATATGCGCGCTAATCGACAAGCAATGGCGCAGATATATTTAGCCTATACCAATCGATGCTTTAAGAATGGTGCAATGGATTTCGATGACCTGTTGTTAAAGATGCACGAACTTCTTAATAATTTTCCGGAGGCATTACACAAATACCAACACAAGTTTAAGTACATACTAATTGATGAGTACCAAGATACCAATCCAGTGCAGTATGAAATTTCAAAACTCTTGGCTGCGGTGCACGAAAACATTTGTGTGGTAGGAGATGACGCACAAAGTATTTATAGTTTTAGGGGAGCAACCATAGAAAATATTTTACAGTTTCAAAAAGACTACGACGATGTAAAAATTGTTAAGCTCGAACAAAATTATCGAAGCAGTAAAAATATTATTCATGTTGCCAACGAAGTGATTAAAGTAAACCAAGGACAGATTCCAAAGAATTTGTGGACAGATAATAATGAGGGAGAAAAGATTCGATTGGTGCGCACCATGACCGATAATGACGAAGGAAAATTTGTAGCCGATACCATTCAAGAACAAAAATTACGCAACCATTTTTATAACCAAGATTTTGCCATTTTATATCGCACCAATGCGCAAAGTAGGGCCTATGAAGAAAGCTTGCGTCGTATGGGAATTGCTTATAGAATTTATGGTGGAACAAGCTTTTATCAGCGCAAAGAAATCAAAGATTTTTTAGCCTATTTACGCGTAATTGTAAATACCCAAGACGAAGAGGGATTAAAAAGAATTATTAATTATCCAGCACGCGGAATTGGTAAAACCTCTATTGAAAAATTAGTAATTGCAGCCAACGAAAATGAGCTGTCGATGTTTGATGTAGTGGCACGTGCAGGCGAGTTTGGTTTTAAAGGCGGCACACTAGAAGCGCTGCAGAATTTTGTTACAATGATTCGTTATTTTCAAACGCTTCAAAAAGAAAAAAACGCCTACGATTTAGCCATTCAAGTTGGCAAGCATACCAATATTGTAAAAGAATTATTTAGCGATAAAACCACCGAAGGTTTGGCGCGTTACGAAAATATTCAAGAGATACTTAACTCGGTAAAAGAGTGGACCGAAAGCCCTAGTAACGACGATGGAGAATTGGGCGATAAAAGCCTTGGATCTTATTTACAACAAATTAGTTTGGTAACAGATGCAGACGATAACAAAGCAGAAACCGATGTGGTAAAATTAATGACCATTCATGCTGCAAAAGGTCTAGAGTTTAGTTGTGTATTTGTTGGAGGAATAGAAGAAACATTATTCCCCAATGCCATGAGCATAAATACCCGCGAAGAATTAGAAGAAGAACGCCGATTGTTTTATGTGGCCATTACAAGGGCCAAACAACATTTGTGGTTAACTTATGCCAACTCGCGTTATCGTTTTGGTCAGTTGGTACAAAATGAACCAAGCCGATTTATTGAAGAAATGCCCGCAGACTATATAGACAAAACCTATGCTGGTGGCGGTGCAAGAAATAATTCTGGAAGCCAATGGGGAAGCGGTATTCAGCGGATGCAAAATAATGCTGGCTTTGGAAACTCAGCGGCTGCTGCAGAAAAAAAATATGGTGCACCACCTGCAAAAAAACCACTAACTGCAAAAACAAAACCAGAATATTTACCAATAGTTCCACCTTCAACAAAAGTAGTAGAACACCAAGCCGGTTCAGATTTTATTGCTAGCGATACGAGTGGTTTACAAGCAGGTCAAAGAGTAGAACACCAAAAATTTGGATTTGGAATTGTTGGAAAAATTGAGGGCTCTGCACACAATCCAATTGCTACGATTCAATTTGAATTAAATGGCGAAAAAAAGATTATGTTGAATTATGCCAAACTTAGAATAGTGGAATAAAAAACTTGCTATTATTTTGTTTTTTTATTAGAAGAAGCCGGCGAATATTCCCCCGCATTTTTTGAAGGAAGTATGGTGGTATTTGGTACAAATAAATAAGACGCTGGTAATAAAAATTCATAAGAAGAATTTTTGCTAGGAATTGTTTTTTTGTATTGTAATAATATTTCCATTTGTGGTCGATCTGCTTGTACAAAGGGCTGAACAGATAATGGATATTTATCCCACAAAGAACCTGCGGCCCAATAAGATCCGTTGAGGTTATTTTCGCTGAGGTATTTTAAAAAATGTTGCAATAATTTAAGCCAACGAATATCGGTATCGGGTATTCCGTATTCTCCAACAAACCCTTGTTTGTTATTATCTTTTAACCATCTAACAAATGGCATCATGCGCAATACGCCAGTATATTCTGTGGCGCCACTAGAGTCGTAATTTTCTTTGTATCTACCAGAATAATTTTTATCGAAATAACAGTGTGCATCGTATAGTAATTTATTGCTAGGGTCTACTAAGTTTTTTAAAGCATCGCTATACTGTAACCACTTTTCTGCTGCTGCAAAATTATCGCCCGAAATAATAATTGTTTTTTTTGTTTCTACTTGTCTAATGGATTGAATGGTTTCTTGTGCTGTGGTAAACCAATCGTACGCTCCCATATCGTGTGGCTCGCTCATTATTTCGTAACCATAAATATTTGAATAGGCAGATAAAGCTTTGGAAATTTTCATCCACACATCCGAAAAATGCTCTCTAGAAACTTCGGGGCTTCCTATTATGTATTCTGTTTGATTAATTTGATAACGACCAAAATTATGCATGCTTAACACCACCTGAATATTTCTTTGGGCACAATAGTGTAAGCGATTTGTTAGTTCTAAAATATTTTCTGCATCTAATGGTCCATTAAGCGTGTTTTGAATTCTTTCCCATTTAAAAGGAATGGTAATAAGCTTAAATCCTTGTTGGTAAAAATATTCAATATCCGACTCTGTTGGATAGGCATAGTCTTTACCATAAACACCCGGCAGGTTTTTTTCTTGAAACTCTCCGCCACATAAATTGATGCCAAATGGTCGTCCGGTTTTTTGACTTGCAGCCGTATTGGCCCAACCCATCAATAACAAAAAGAAAATAGTATAGCGCATATTTAACTTTAGAACGTAAAACAAGTAGAAATATTGATTAGGGCACCAATTAAACAGCAATAAATGCTTGGATAGGTTTTCGATATCCGAAAATTATGGCATAGTGGTCGTTTCTATTATTTTGAATGAACCATCCCTGACGGCTTTTGTTTAAATTTGCCCGAGTAATTTAGTTGGTAAAAGCCAACGAATTGGTTAAAAAATAAGATTATGATTAAAACAGGCAACCCAATTATTAGTATTTACACCGAAATGACGCCCAACCCAGAAACCATGAAGTTTGTTGCAAACAAGCTTTTGTATCCTGGAAAAAGCATTGATTTTGCAGACGAAACATTGGCAGGGCCTTCTCCTTTGGCGTTAGAACTATTTAGCTTCCCTTTTATAAAAAGCGTGTTTATCGCTAGTAATTTTATTACCCTAACCAAAAGTTCCGACACCGAAGACTGGCAAGATATTATTGCACCAGTTAAAACGTTTTTGAAAGAGTATTTAGAAAATGGTGGTGTAGTGGTGAATGACGAAGAAGTTGCCAAAGTAAAACAAGAAGCAACCAACACCGTTAGTGCCGATGATGATGATATTGTAAAACGTGTGAAAGAATTATTGGAGAACTATGTAAAGCCTGCCGTTGAAATGGACGGTGGTGCCATTCAGTTTAAAAGCTATAACGACGGCGTAGTAAACCTAATGCTACAAGGTAGTTGCAGCGGATGTCCTTCATCAATGATTACGTTAAAAGCGGGTATTGAAGGTATGATGAAGCGCATGATTCCAGAGGTAACTGAAGTTGTTGCCGAAGCGGAATAATATGCTAACCAACCAATGAAAAAAAAAGCAGCTTACTTACTTACCCAACATTATGATGCGCTAATAGCGTCTGCAGCTGCTGTTCTGACTATTTATTATTTAACCAGATTTAGCGGTATTGGTTTATCGCCTGATTCTATTGCGTATAGTAGTGCCGCCATTAACCTTTTGGCAAAAGGTGCTTTAGTTGATTTTAATAATTTGCCCCTGGTTGATTTTCCAGCAGGGTATCCTTTTTTTCTAGCATTTTTTTCTAGCATTTTTCATAGTAATCCTATTACTATTGCGCCGATTTTAAACAGCATTTTATATGTGGGCGTTATTTTAATGAGTAGTGTTTTAATGCAGGGCTTTGAAAATAATGCAAGATGGTATCGAGTTGCGGTACTAAGTATATTAGCCACTAGCCCCTGTTTGTGGGAAGTGTATGAGATGTTATGGTCTGAAACTTGGTTTGTTTTTTTAGTGTTATTATTTATGCTTGTTTGGCGTTGGTATGGCAAGCGTCATGATATTATTTCTTTGATGGTGTTTGCTTTAATTGCCGCACTGGCTTTTGTTACGCGGTTTGCGGGCATTACAATTGTTGCAACTGGGGCTGTATTAATTTTATTTGATGGAGCACTTAACATGGTTAAAAAAATCAAACAGCTTTTATTGTTTGTGTTGATGGGTGTTTCATTAGTTGTTTGGAATTTATTACACAATCATTATGCAGCAGGCTCTTTAGCGGGTGTGAGAGAAAAAGCCTTGCGCAGCATTGCAGATAATTTATTAGACATAGGAACAGTTATTGGCTCTTGGTTACCTTTTTTAAACAACCGTCCTTTAATTGGTGCCATTATTTTTTTACTAATATTATTGTTGGCAACAGTGATAGTTGTGTATCGATTATTGCAACAACAATTTTATCATAGCAACGAAACAGTGTTGGCTTTGTTTTTTGTAGTGTATGCGGTGTTTATTATTGCGGTATCTAGTATTTCAAGATTCGAAACATTAAGTAGTAGACTACTATCACCCATATATATTCCCTTTATTTTAGTAGGAAGTTTTTGGATACTGCGTTTCATTAAACAAAAAACCAATCTGCAAAAAACAGGTATTATTGTTTTACTGATTTGTGTTTACACTGCAACCCTCTTTCATCAGTACCAACAGAATGCCGAAAATTGGGAAGGCATTGCAGATGCAGGTATTCCGGGCTATTCAGAATTGCAATGGAAAGACTCACCAATGGCAAAATATATTAATGAACACAAATCTCTTTTTAATCAACCAATTTATTCCGATGCAAATGATGGCTTGTTTTATTTAACAGGCTTACAAGCGCTTCCATTACCCCACAAAGAAGTAGCAAAAGAAAAAACAAAATTGTTACAAGCGCCGCAATTAATAGTTGTTTGGTTTAACGATGGTGAGAATCCAGACTTAATTGATATACTATTTATACAAGCGCAAAAGCGACTAATAAACACCCTACATTTTAACGACGGAGCGATTTATTTTTTTAGCAATTAGCACACAGGGCCCATTATTAAAAGACGAATCAGTAATTTGCGCAAACATCATTATGACGGCAACCCAATTTTTTCAGCAACTAGTAACTGGTTTATTGCAAACAGGCCCACTTGAATTTATTGCGGTGTTTGCAGGTATTGCTAGTGTTTGGTTTAGCCGAAAAGAAAATATTTTAGTATATCCTGTTGGATTAATTAATACGGTTATTTATATCTATATCAGTATTAAAGGAAACTTGTTGGGCGAGGCAAGCGTGAATTTTTATTATACCGTAATGAGTATTTATGGCTGGTTGTTGTGGTCTAAAAAGGAAGCACAGAAGCCTGTGTTAGCAATTACCTATAGCAACAAAAAAGAGTGGCTACAACAGTTGGTGTTTTTTGCTGTTTTTTATTTGGTAATTTATTTTTCCTTAACCGGTTTAAAAAAATCATTTGCACCAGAAGCCATTCCTTGGGCCGATGCTTTTGCAAGCGCAACCGCTTATACCGGCATGTGGTTAATGGCTAGAAAAAAAGTAGAAAGTTGGATCTGGTGGATTGCTACCAATGTAGCGTCTATTCCATTATATTTTATTAAAGGATATGTTTTTACAAGTGTTCAGTTTTTAGTATTATTGGTTTTAGCCGTTGCTGGTTTAGTGGCTTGGCAAAAAAAAGCAATCAAACAATGGCAGTAAAAAAAGTGGTAATTATTGGTCCGGAATCTACAGGAAAAAGTACGCTATGTAAAGAATTGGCAGCACATTTTCAAACACAGTGGTGTCCGGAATATGCTAGAGAATATTTAACAAAAAATGGAACGGCCTATTCGTATGATGATTTGTTGGTTATTGCAAAAAACCAACTATTAATTGAAGATCGCTGCACGGCTGAATTAGCAGACACTGAAAACAAAGCTTTGTTTATTGATACCGATATGTATGTGATGAAGGTTTGGTGCGAATATGTGTTTGAAAAATGTCACCATTTTATTTTAGACCAAATTAGCAATAGACAGTACGATTTATATATTTTATGCGCTGCAGATATTCCTTGGGTTCAAGATGAATTACGAGAGTATCCAGAAGAAGGGCCACGTAAAGAATTGTTTCAGATATACAAAGACCTGCTCATAAACCAATCGGTTCCTTGGATAACGGTGAGTGGTAACTATAGCGAAAGATTAGCAACAGCCATTGTTGCTGTGGATGCTTTACTTAATCAATAACTCAATATCTGGATCGTCTTCAATATTGTGCATTTGTTGTAGTATTTGAGGGTATCTCCAACTAACTCTATTGCTCATTGGTTTTACAGAAAACTTTTTTGGATTGGGCAAACAAGCAATAATCATGGCGGCTTCTTGCCTACTTAATTGACTCGCAGATTTACCAAAATATTTTTGTGCAGCGGCTTCTATTCCAAAAACCCCTGGCCCCATTTCAATGGCATTAAGGTATACTTCTAAGATTCTTTTTTTACCCCAAACCAATTCAATCATTAGTGTAAAATAGGCTTCAGGAATTTTTCTGATGTACTTCATAATACCACCGCCCTGCCATAGAAAAACATTCTTTGCAGTTTGTTGGGTAATTGTACTTGCTGCTGCTCCAAGTGGTAAACGTTGCTTCTTACCTTTTTTAGGTTTCAAGCTTTTTTCAATTGCATCCCAATCAAAACCTATATGGTCAGGAAAAGCTTGGTCTTCGCTTGCAATGGCCGCCAGCTTTGCATTTCGGCTAATTTGATTTCCAGATACATAGTCTCTGTGTAATCCATAACTAAAGCTATTGTCAATTTGTGTAATGGTAATTGGCGGCATGACCCACTTACAAATAAGCAAGTACAAAAAAGAAGAAACAAATAGATAAATAGTGATTTTTTTTATCCAGCGCCAAATGTTTTTAATCATGGTTGTATAAAATTTTCGCAGATAGCTTGTAAATTATTTGATAGTTGAGAGCGTGTATTTTGGACCGATTTGAATAATGTTTTTATGAGTTCTTTGTAAAACTTTTCCTAGTATAAAACCACCAACAGCTATACCTAGTTTGGGTAAATTATCGGATCCTAAAATGGCGTCGTTTTTTACCAAACTATTCACGATATTTAAAAAAACATAAGCAGTACTACCCATTAGAAACAGCGTACCGTTATTTAGCATATTGGTATGAAAACTTTTTTGGGGCAAACCATACACTTCGTTGATATGTAATTTGAGTAAACCAAAATGAACGGTATCAAGTGTGGGATATCCAAATTGATTGCCCACTTGCCTAACCTGAATTTGGTCAATTAACAAAGAATCGTTTTTGATGGATTTAATAATTCCTTCTATCCATTGTTTGCTGCTAAATTGAAATAAAATATAACTGCCACTCGTCCAAGTTTGAACAGATTTGTTTTTGTGCTTCAATAGTAATAAATCTTTTTGTGCGGCTCCGCCAACAGACAAACAGCAACAAATAATTAGTACAGTTAATTTCATTGGTAGAAAGATACTTGATGATAACGGACTTAACTACAAATATTCGTTAAAGCTATTTTAATTGGTGTCCAAATTGTAAAATGCCCCAAATAAGTGCTACGCCAAATCCAACTAAAATAATACCCGATAATATATTAATGAAGTGTAGGTTTTTAGGAGTGAGTTTTGGCCTTAATTTTCCTGCCAACGCCACTTTTAATAAATCTGTTAGCAATACAAAAACCAAACAGGTTCCAAAAACAATCATTCGATACTCAAGCGGATTTGAATAAGAAGCGGCATCTGCTAGTATTGCAGCGCTCCAGGCAAACCAAAAAATAAACACACTAGGGTTTAGCATATTCATAAAATAGCCAGAAAAAAAAGCACCAGCCCAATCGCGTTTACGAAAAATCTGTTCTTGTATAACACTATCGGTAACCAGCTCAGATTTTTTAAAAAA
>CAIKZP010000012.1 GCA_903831935.1 uncultured Bacteroidota bacterium
GGAAGGAAATCAAGCACGTTCAAAAGCTTTTAAATGAAAGGCCTAGAAAAACACTTGACTGGTCAACACCAAAAGAAAAGTTTAAAGAACTACTGTTGCGTTAAAAACTAGAATCTACCATTTGAAATAGAAGAGAACTAAATATTAATAAAAATCATAATAGACTCCCATTATTAAATAATCAATAATTGTTTAAGTGTGAAACTCCTTAATAACTAGCCATTTTTCCCCAACCACTCCACTACCTTTTTATTACGTGAAAGCAAACTGTGATTGAGTTTTTCAATAGCAAAAGAGTATGACTTTTGCATTTCAATATCCTTAATAAATAAACTCTTTTTAAGAATAAGCGTATTAATCATTACTTCTGCATCGTGCCAATGCCCTATTAGTTCTTGCAGTTTTTGGAAATAGGCAAAATTTGAATCCTGTATATCATCCTTCCAATTTGCTGCGTATATTTTTCTTTTAATTAATTTACGTATTTCATGCCAATCTTGTTCTTTACAATTTTTTGTTATTTTTTTTTCTACTCTTGCATTTAGGTCAATTAAATATTGATCTATTAAAATTTTGTTTGTTCCAAGAACAAAAGATTGAGATTCTTGCATTAATATTCCAAAATCATATTTAATATAATCTATTTGTAACGATAAATCATTTATAAGTTTCTGTAAAACACTATTTGGGAAATAATTAAATATAAAATCTGTTAATTCATTATTTTCTAACCATTTAACTAATAATTGAAACTCTCTTATTTCACCCGCTATTAAAAATATTTTTTCTAAAATATTAATCTGCTTTTTGAAATTACTTTTAGGATAAATTTTACGTAAAAACTTAAGAATTGATAATAACTTTTTTAACTCTAACCGAAATTCATGCATAGAAGTTTCAGTATCATTAATTCCAAATTCATGTAAATGGTTCTGAACATGTTTAATTCTTTGCTCATAATAAATCTGAAATCTAGTATTCAAAACTTTCATTTCAATTAATTTGTTTTTATTTACTAAAAAAAGACATAAAAACTAATGCTATTTATTAAACTGTTTAAAACCCATTTAATCTCTTTCTTTTGTGCTTTTAATTTCCTTTATAAATGCTGCTCGAACAGGAACGGGTACTATGGCATCATATCCCTTAATACTTTTCCATAGCATTTTATTCATAACATTGTCTGGAACTCGGTCTATTTCTGAGAAATTTAACCCCTTAGCTAAAGCTGCTAATTTTGTGCCACTTGGATTTACATCGTTCAAATTAATATTAGAAGGAATACTCTTATATGGTGTTTTATCTGCTGACTTATTAAAACATCGCCACATTGGTGTTGCCGATGCATCGTACTGACTCATGGGAGGAAGCCCTAGAATTAATTCAATAGTTCTCAACATAGAAGAAGAAGAATACATGGTATGATCTACAAAATGGCGTTTAACATACCCTCCTGCTAAATAAGCAGTTGTTCGATGTGCATCAACATGGTCTGGTCCGTTTTGAGCATCATCTTCTGCTATAAATACAACACTATTTTCCCATATTGAACTTTTGCTAATATGTTCAATCATCATACCAATGGCAAGATCATTATCTGCAACATGCGCAAATGGTGTTGGTCTACCTGCTGCCGTTCCTTCGGTATGATCACTTAACATTCTGAAAGTCATTAACCGAGGCAACTTATTTTCTTTCATCAAAGAATCAAAATCGTTTTTCCAAATTCGATACCTCATTGTATCAGAATCACGTAAATCTCCGGTTGGATATTTGGTTGGATAATGGTCTTTCAAAACTGGAATTCTTGGCGTATTATCTGCATTTACAAATTCCCCATAAGTTCTAAATGAAACATTAAATTGATTTGCTTGATCCCAAATAAATTGTTTGTTTAAGCTCGTTTTTCCAATTGCACCTTTGCCCCTACCTCCATAACTTGTTGGCCAGTTTTTTTCCATATAGTCAGTTGCATATGCACCCATACACCAATCATGTCCGTCGGCACTAACTTCTCCATCTACATAAAAATTATCCAGTAAAACAAAATTATCTACAAGGGAATGATGGTTGGGGGTAATTTTTCGTCCAAATAAAAGTAGGCTTGTATCGCCATTACCTTGTGGCATATCTGATAATACTTGATCGTAGGTACGGTTTTCTTTAATAATGTAGAAAACATATTTAATAGGTGAAGAATCGCCAATTTTACGTGGTATAGGATTATTTTGTTCACCACTAGCGTAAACTAACTGATCATTATTAAATGGAGTATTATTATAAACTGCCTTTGAGTAATCAGATAAAGTTTTTTCTGTAGGAATTGAAATAATTGAAAGCGTACCCATTAAAAAACCGCCACCTATATATTGTACTTGTTTTGGCTTTGCGGTATCTCCACCATGCAGCATTACTGCTTGTTTATATCCTAGTGGATTAGGGCCATAAGGATTTGGAAGAGATGAAAAACCTTTTCCATTTGCTACATATAATTTAGTATTAATTACACGTACAACACTAGGATACCAACCCGTAGGAATAAATCCTCTAGAATGACTTTCTCCTGGAAGACTCACATCAAATACTGCCAAACAATTATTATCTGCATTTGCAATAAATAATGTTTTATCGTTATCAGTTAATGCCACAGAGTTACTAGTTGAACCACTTAATTTTGTTGGATGAACTGCTGAATTAAGTGATTCAATAACTATATTTTTTTTGAGATCAATCACTGAAACAGTATTGTCGTTTGCATTTGATACAAAAAGATATTTTGCATTATGTGTCATGCATAAGTCATTAGGATTATCTCCTACTAAAATTGAATCAACAATTTCATTTTTCTTTGTATCATAAGCCACCACTTGATCTTTACCCCAAAGACTAATGTATAATTTTGAATTGTCTGGTGTTAATATACAAGTATAAGCTTCGGAACCTAATGCAATTTTTATATCTACTTTTTTTGTTTTCAAATCAATTACATAGAGACTATTATCTTGTTTGGTTACTACATATAAAATGCTTTTTTTATTATCTAAAGCCAAGCCTGTTGGTGAAATAGCAGCAGCACTTTTTTGTCTACTCCATGAATCCCCCAATTTAATTGTATCGGATGTTACAAGCTTATTATTGATAATGGAATAACGAAGAATCCAGTTATTATCTCCGCCAGAAACATACAGATATTTTTCGTCTTCACTAAATACCAATCCACCCCAAGATTTGCTGATAATTACTTTGTCTAATTCTACATCTTTTTTAGCATCTAACAACTGTATTGTTTGTACACTTTGTCCATTATTTGTAACAGCGGCAAATCGATTGTTTTTACTTGTAACTATATTTAAAGGCAAATCTCCTAAAGGCAAGCTCTTGCCAACTGGCGTTAATGACCAACCATTTGGCAGTTTTACTCTATTTTGTTCAATCTCACTAATGTTTTGAGAATGGATAGTACTACTTACAAATAAAATAATTATAAAACAAAGGATTTGCTTCATGGTAGATGAATTGATTTTATGATTGATAAAATTACCCTAGATAAAACTTCATTTGCTTAGCTTATTATTATTTAATTGTCAATTTTTGCAAATATTGAAATTTGAGCATATTCTTACTTATTGTTGCGTGTTAAAATTTAATTGACACTTAACATATTAAGCATTTATAATTAGTTTTTATTATAATTAAATCAACAAACTACTTCATCAAAAGAAATTTCTATTTAATCTACCTACAAAAGATCTATAATGAAACAATTAATAACCATTACGTTTTGCTATTTAATAGTTCTGACAGGACTGGCTCAACCCCTAAAATCTATTGAATCTAAAAGAATCAAACTCTCTAATGGTTGGAATATTACACCAATTGGCAAGAGCTTGCCTTTAGGAGATTTGCCACTAAATATGGCTATTTCGAATTCAAAAAAATATATGGCAATTACAAATAATGGCCAAAGTATTCAAACACTTCAACTAATTGATATTACTAATGAAAAAATATTAGATAATATTACTATTCCAACATCTTGGCTTGGACTGAAATTTAGTGCCGATGAAAAATCGCTATACGTTTCTGGTGGAAATGAAAATCGTATTTTGAAATATAGTGTAATTCAAAATAAACTTCATTTGGCAGATAGTATTCAATTAGGTAAACCATGGCCAAATAAAATATCTCCAACTGGGCTTGAAATAGATAACAATTCAAATAAAATGTATGTTGTTACAAAAGATAACAATACACTTTATATCATTAATTTGCTTACAAAGAAAATCATCAATGAAATAAAGCTTCCTGGAGAAGCTTATACCTGCCTACTTTCTTCAAATAAAAAAGAGTTATACATATCATGTTGGGGCTGTGAGAAACTTTTAATTTTAAATACACTAACTGGAGTCATTACTGCAACAATACCGGTTGGAAGCAATCCTAATGATCTTTGCATTTCTCCCTCAGGACAGTTTATTTACATTGCAAATTCTAACGACAATAGCGTATCTGTAATAGACTTAAAAAAACAAAAAGTAATTGAAACATTAAATGCTGCATTATATTCTAATTCACCTAATGGATCAACCACAAATAGTGTTGCGCTTAATGGCAATGGAAAAATATTATATATTGCCAATGCAGATAATAATTGTTTGGCTGTTTTTGACGTTAGTAAGCCTGGAAGTAGTCATTCAAAGGGATTTATACCAACAGGATGGTATCCTACATGCGTGAGAAGTTTGGGTAATAAAATTTATGTTGCGAACGGCAAGGGATTTACATCATACCCTAATCCTCATGGACCTAACCCAATAGATAAAAAAGAACAACTAGCCTATCAAATGGGTGATACGAGTGCCATTAAAACTGTAGAATATATTGGAGGACTTTTTAAAGGAACTTTAAGCATAATAAATAATCCAACAGATCAACAATTAGCCATTTATTCGCAAGTTGTTTACAATAACACACCTTATTCAAAAAATAAAGAAATATTTTCTACTGGAGAAAAAGGCAACCCAATTCCAATGAAAGTTGGCGCAGCTTCACCAATAAAGTATGTTTTTTATATAGTGAAAGAAAATAGAACTTACGACCAAGTACTAGGTGATATGCCAGAAGGAAATGGCGACAAATCCCTTTGTCTTTTTGGCGAAAATATTACTCCAAATTTACACGCCTTATCAAGAGAATTTGTGTTGCTAGACAATTTTTATGTAGATGGCGAAGTAAGTGCAGATGGACATAATTGGAGCCTTGGTGCTTATGCAACTGATTACTTAGAAAAAACTTGGGTTACAAGTTATGGTGGACGTGGTGGCGATTATGACGCAGAAGGAAATCGTGCAATTAGTAATAATAAAAAAGGATTCCTTTGGGATCTGTGCAAAAGAGCTGGCGTAAGCTATAGAACTTATGGAGAATTTGCCGATGACTACAAACCTAATATACCTGTTTTAAAAGATCATTTTTGTCCATATTTTACTAGTTGGGACCAAAAAATCAGAGACACAACAAGGGTTGGCCAATGGAAAAGAGATTTCGATTCATTAGTTGCAAAAAATGCATTGCCAAAGCTTAATACATTGCGCATTATAAATGACCATACCGAAGGCTTAAGCAAAGGAAGGCCTACTCCGTTTGCGCATGTTGCAGACAATGATCTTGCCATTGGAATGTTTATTGAATATTTAAGTAAAAGTGCTGTTTGGAATGAAAGTGCGGTATTTATTTTAGAAGATGATGCACAAGACGGCGCTGACCACGTAGATGCACATAGAAGCACGGCCTATGTAGCAGGAGGGTTTGTAAAAAGACATTTTGTAGACCACACCATGTATTCAACCACCTCCATGCTGCGTACAATAGAGCTGATTTTAGGATTACCACCAATGAGTCAATATGATGCTGCAGCAGAACCAATGTGGCGTTGCTTTAGTTCAGAATTAAATACAAAGCCATTTATCAGTAAACCTTTACAAGTAAATATTAACGAAAAGAATAGTGTAGAAAATGCATGGCAACGCATGAGTGAAAAATTTGATTTTACAAAAGAAGATAAAATCAATAACCGCGATTTTAATGAAGTTATATGGAAAGCAGTGAAAGGAGAAAATGCAATTGTACCTGCACCAAAAAGAGCCGGATTCTTAAAAGAAAATAAAGAAGATTAAATTAAGGATGTAATAAGATATTTAACTTGCTTGACCATTAAAACTAAATCCGCCATCAACTGATATAGTTTGACCCGTTATATATGATGATTCATTCATTGCAAGAAAAGCAACAACATTTGCAATTTCTTTAGTTTGAGCAATTCTACCAAGTGGTGTATTTACGCGTACATGTTTTTCAAGGATTTTATTCTCTAATAATTTTTCAATCCTATCTGTTTCTGTAAACCAAGGTGCTACTGCATTTACACGAATATTAAAAGGAGCCCATTCAACAGAAAGGCTTTTAGTAAATTGAATGATTGCTGCTTTGCTCATTGCATATATCGACCCGGTACCTACATGCAATATCCCAGCTATTGAGCTAATATTTACAATGCTGGCATTTGCATTTTTTTTAATAATTGGAAATAGGAGTCTTGTAATGTTTATACAAGTAAATAAATTTTGTTGAATAATGTTCATGCATTCTTCTTCGGAATATTCTAGGAATTGTTTGGGTAGATTTCCGCCAACATTATTAACCAAAATATCTATTTCTGAAACATTTAACAAAATCGATGAAAGTATTTTATCATTAAACGCTTTATTTGATACGTCTGCAGCTATCACTGTAACTTGGTAACCTTTCTTAATCCAATTTGTTTGTTTTTCTAATAACAGGTTTTCGTTTCTAGCAATTACAATTACATAACAGCCTAATTGCAACATTTCTTCTACAATTGCAAATCCAATACCCTTGGATCCACCAGTTACAACAGCGGTTTTTCCCATTAAATTCCAAGACATATTTTTATTTTTTTGCTAAATACAAAACAATACTTTCTGCAATTTCTTTCTTTGAATTTTTAGGAATATCTATACTTTCACCTAGATTATTCATAATTGTAACCTCATTAAAATCGGCATTAAAACAAGGATTATTTACTTCAAGTTTATTTAAAATAATATAATCGGCATTTTTTTCTTTTAATTTTTTCTCAGCATGTTTTTTGAAATCATTGGTCTCTAATGCAAACCCAACAAGTACTTGATTTTGTCTTTTTATTTTGCCTAATTCAGCTAGTATATCAGTTGTTTTAGTGAGTGTTATAGAAAATTCTACATTTTCTTTTTTGATTTTATTATTGGCAACTTTCAATGGAGTATAATCGGCAACAGCAGCATTGAGAATTAAATAATCTGCGTTGGATTGTTCTTTTAAAACTGCCTCAAACATTTCATGGGCAGAAGTAACATTAATGAGTTTAATATTTTTATTAGACAGATTAATATTTACGGGTCCAGAAATTAACACAACATCAGCTCCTGCCTCAAAAAATGCAGTAGCTAAAGCAAAACCCATTTTGCCAGAAGATTCATTTGAAATATACCTTACCGGATCAATATACTCCTTAGTTGGTCCTGCTGTTACAAGTACTTTTTTATGCATTAGGATTTTATTTCTTGTAAACTTTTGCTCAAGAAATAAAATAATTTCTTCTGGTTCTGCCATTCTACCTTTCCCATAAATTCCACTGGCTAGTGCCCCAATTTTAGGATCGATAATTTCATGGCCAAATGAAGAAAGTGTTTCTAAGTTTTTTTTAGTGGCTTTATGATTTAACATGTCTTCATCCATTGCAGGACAAATTATGATGGAACATTTAGCAGAAAGATAGGTAGCTAAAAAGAAATTGTCGCAAATACCATTTGCCATTTTTGCTAGTGTATTACAACTTAAAGGCGCTATCAAAAAAAGGTCGGCCCAGTTACCTAATAGCACATGATTTTCCCATTGTTCATTTTCTACAAATTCACAATAAACCTTATGTGATGAAAAAGTTGAAAGTATTACTGGTGAAATAAAATTCTTTGCGGCAGGAGTTATCAGTACTTTAACTTCTGCTCCTTCTTTAATTAATAATCTTAATAAAATAATTGATTTGTAAGCCGCAATACTAGCAGTAATTCCTAATAATATTTTTTTACCACTTAACATATGGGTGCAATGTTAATCAAAATATTTAATTTAATATTTATGCATAACGTAAATTTGCATTCATAATGGAGACTGTTACATCTATAAATGAATTGAAAGAAAAGTTAAATGCAGTAAATTCAATAAAAAAATTAGCATTCGTACCAACAATGGGCGCCTTACATGCAGGTCATATTGAATTGATACGTAAAGCTAAATTGAACGGTGCATATACTGTATGTAGCATTTTTGTTAACCCAACACAGTTTAATGACCCAAACGACTATAGATTATATCCAAGAAACTTCATTCAAGATGAAGTTTTGTTAACAAATAATTTTTGCGACTTATTGTTCATCCCTGTTGTATCAGAAATATATCCTACTAATTTTAACCCCCCAAGCTATAATTTAGGAAGTTTAGAATACCATTTAGAAGGTCAATATAGGCCAGGTCATTTTCAAGGGGTTTGCCAGGTAGTTGACAGACTTATCTCTATCATTGAACCAGATGAATTGTATTTGGGCAAAAAAGACTATCAACAATGTTTGGTAATTGAAAAAATGTTAAAAGACCAGCTTCATAAAAAACAGGTTGAACTAGTAAAAATAAATACAGTAAGACAAAATGATGGATTGGCTTTAAGTAGTAGAAATTTAAGGTTATCAAACAATGGTTTGATCATGGCAAATAAGTTGTTTGAGAACCTTCAATTAGCAGCTATTTCATTTAAAGAAGGATCACCATGGCATGAAATAGAATCCTTTCATAAAAAAAGAATATTAAATTTTGGCTTTGATAAAATAGACTATTTTGCTTGCTATGGAATTGATAATTTCGAACCAATATTTGAAAAAACAAGTACTCCCTGTATCATACTAACTGCAGTATATTTAGAAGGCATTAGACTAATTGATAATTTAGAATTATTTTAATCATATTTATGTATAACTCAAATAATATAAAAAAAAATACAGTAAAATACCTGCAACAAAAAAAGAATAATGGCGAAAAAATATCTATGCTAACTGCATATGACTTTTCATTTGCAAAACTATTTGATGTTGCTAATATTGATATTTTATTAGTTGGTGATAGTGCCGCAAATGTAATAGCAGGATACGAAACAACACTTCCAATTACATTAAACCAAATGATCTATCACGGGCAATCTGTTGTGCGTGGAACAAAAAAAGCAATGGTAGTTGTTGATTTGCCATTTGGGAGCTATCAAATTAGTGATTCAGATGCTATGCAATCAGCTATCAGGGTATTAAAAGAAACAGGTTGTGAAGCAATAAAATTAGAAGGAGGATCGGCCTCTGTAGTTTCTCTAATTAAAAAAATGACAACCGCTGGAATTGCAGTGATGGGACACCTAGGTTTGACACCACAAAGCATTCATCAAATTGGTTCATTTGGTATTCAAGCTAAAGAAGAAAAAGACGCTAAACAATTAATGCAAGAGGTAATGGATTTACAAGAAGCAGGCTGTTTTGCAATTGTGGTTGAAAAAATACCCGCTAAATTGGCTGCAACAATTACTCAAATAGCTAAAATTCCTATTATAGGTATTGGCGCAGGAAATCAATGTGACGGGCAAGTTTTAGTTATGCATGATATGCTTGGAATGAATAGTGAATTCAACCCTAAGTTTGTTAGAAAGTTTATTGATTTAGCTAGCATAATTACAAGAACTACCATTGAATATAAAGAAGCGATTGAGAACGGCAGTTTTCCTAGTGAAGATGAAGCATATTAGTATACTCTTTTTAAGTATTACATAGATTCGTTCAAATGAAAATTGAATTAATAGAGCAATTAAAGCACTTACAACAATAATTAATTGTTATCTTTAAGAAAATCAATTAAAATGACTAAGCTTAAAAAAACGAAAGAACCAGTAATATTAAAAAAACAGAAATTCTCTGAAATTCATTTGGCATTAGAAAATGCTATGCTTTCATTTAAAGATCAACTAGGAGAAAAAAAATATCAAAATAGAATAAGCAAAGCAGTTAAAGTTTTAATGCATGGATTAAACAAACCTAAAGCACTGAAGTCTGCACCTATTAAAATTGAAAACAAAAAAGCACCAATAAAAATAAGTACCCCAACAAAAAATTTAGTAGATAAAAAAGTAAAAATAGCAGTTCCAAAAAAAGTAGCAATTAAGAAATCTATAAAAAAATAACGATTAAAATACTAAAAAGAGGCTGTATCAAATTAATGATACAGCCTCTTTTTTTTGTACTAAAATCTTATTAAGTTTTTAAATTAAATTCATTAATCCTTAAATAAATTTTTCCCTTAATAAATTACACCTAATTAGTACCCAGGATTCTGATACATCAATACTGGATCTAATTTATATTCATTAAATGGTATAGGAAAGAAATAATCTTTTGTTGTACAATTTGTTAATGGAGAATTATCGTAATTAGCTTGATTCTTTGCCTTGAAATAAGCTACCAATTCTGTTGCATTAAAAAACCTGGTTAAATCATGCCAGCGATGGTGTTCAAATGCAAGCTCTACCCTTCTTTCATGTAAAATTGCCAATTTTAAAGTTGGATATTTTAAAACATAATTTGCGTCTAACAACATAGTAGCATAATTAGGCATTAATGCTCTAGCACGAACCATATCTAAATATTTAATGGCATTAACATTATCGGCTAAACCCAAATAAGCTTCTGATAAATTTAAAATTACGTCGGCGTATCTTATTAAAATCCAATCATTACCACCATAACCCAATGTGCTGGCAGTTGCACTTGCGTCTCTAAATTTGGTAATAAAATATCCAGAACCAAGTGTTGCATTTTTTACTGAAAAAGCAAAACGCGGGTCGGTTACTTCAAACTCACTCAATAAATCTTTAGTTAACAACCCTCCAGCTCCTTGAGCTACAAATAATGAATTAATGGTTTCTCCTTTAGCTTGATTATTTTTTGCTAACGAAGATGAATAAGTTGCATCACCTTGTTTGTAAACTATTTGAAAAATAATCTCTGCATTTGTAGATTTTTTATTTACATCAAACACATCGGCAAAAGGTATATCAGATAAATTTGTAAACGTTTTTTGGTTAAAGCAAGCCAACAAATAATTTTTTGCATTTGTAAAATTATCTGTTGCCGTAGTTCCACCAATAGTAGTTGCCATAGTTAAATATACTTGACCTAAAACAGCATTAATTGCTTGTAAAGAAACCCTACCCTTTGTTGCTGCAGGTTGTACAGCTGGTAAACCTCCATTTAAAGCATCTTTTAAATCTGCAATAATTTGTGCATATACTACTTCTCTTTTTGCTCTAAAAGTCAATGCCGAAGCTTGCTCTGTAGAAGAAAGTCTTTCTGTTACCAAAGGCACATCGCCAAACTCTCTAACTAAATTATAGTACATATATGCCCTTATGAATTTCAATTCGGCAACATATTGTGTTTTAGTTAAACTATTAGCAAATGGAATTTTATCAATAACAGATAAAATAATATTAGCCCTAGAAATAGGCGTGTATAATGCAGTCCAATGACTTTGCAAATAGCTATTACTTGCTACTAAAGAAAATGCCGTAAACTGAAATGGTTCACCATTGTTTGACTGATTATCTGTAGTATTTACATCATCTGCACGATCGTCGGTCCATAATTGTGCGCCTTCACCAACGCAGTTTGAACTTCTAAGTGCTTGATATACTCCATAAACACCAGTAGCAATATCTGTTTCAGTTTGATATCCATTATCAACAGAAACGCCATTGGGATTTGTTTGGTCTAAAAAGGTTTTGCTGCAACTGCTAATACTTACTATTAGTACAATTGCTATTATTGGTAAAAATATATTACGCATAAAATAATTTTTATAAATAGAAGGTTATTAAAACTGAATTTTGATTCCTGTATTAAATGAACGAGCTAATGGATATTTACCATAATCAACACCTGGTGTAAGATTGTTTCCATTATTGAAATCAACTTCTGGATTATACCCTAAGTATTTGGTAATTGTAAATGCATTATCAATAGAAGTATACCATCTAATACCAGTAATACCTAATTTTTTAACAGAAACTAAAGAGGTAAGATTGATGCCAAAGCTAATATTCGTACATCTAAAGAAAGATCCGTCTTGTAAATAGTAGTCAGACAATCTAGTGCTATTACTTTGAGATCCACCGCGTGATGCCCTGTACTCAATACCATTACCAGGTTGCGCTGCACTACGGTAGCGTTGGTCAATTACTGCATATTGGTTGCCAGAACCTTCCATATTTCTAATGTAATAATCTTGGCCATCTATAATTTTATTTCCTTGAGAACCATTAAAAGATGCACTCATATCAAATATTTTATAATTAGCATTAAAACCAAACCCATAAGTGTATTTAGGGAATGCAGAACCAATTACCTCTTTATCAGCATCTGTTATTAAACCATCTCCATTTGTATCTTTAAAATATAAATCACCTGGATTTAATGGTGTAGTTGAATAAGTAGAAATTGGGAACGCTAATAATTTATATCCAGCTGGGAATTTATTGCCATTAGCTTTATAAACAACTAAATCTGCATTCACATTTGCCATATCTGATTGCTGAACCATTCCTGCAACATGCAAACCATAAAATGAACCTACCGGACTTCCTTCTCTTGTTACGTGTGTTATATAACTTCTTTCTGCTCCATTAATTTGAATTTCACTTGCCCCACCCAAACTAACTACATTGTTTTTATTGGCAGTGATATTACCACTCACATTAAAATTAAAATCTTTTGAACGAATCACTTTAAGGTCTAGCTGTAAATCAAAACCATTATTCTGAATATTTGAGTTTCTTAAATTGGTTAAAATAGAAGTTGCTCCAGATAAAGAAGAAATACTTTGATTGTATAATAAATTGTATGATTTACTTCTATAATAATTGAAAATTACTGATAACCGGTTATTAAGCATACTAGCATCTAATCCAAAATTATATTGTGCTGTTGATTCCCAACCTAGTTTTGCATCAGTGATACCTCCTGCCCATGTTGCATTGTATACAGTACTACCAACTACTTGACCACCAGAGCCTGTTAAACCTTGCTCATACCTATAATTACCAATATTATTATTTCCGGTTAAGCCCCAACTAGCTCTAAGTTTCAACACAGAATTTGAACCTAGCAATTCTTTATAAAATGATTCATTAGAAACTGTCCATCCTGCAGAAACTGAACCAAATTGTCCCCAACGATTTTCAGGACCAAAACGTGAAGAGGCATCTAAACGAATTGAACCAGTTAAAAAATAACGACTATTATAACTATACACTGCTCTACCTAAATATGATAACAATGTAGTTGTTGATTTACCTGAGCCACCTACTTTATAAAAATCACCTAGAACTGAACCACCACTAGTAATTTCAGGAATTAAATCATTCGTATAATTTTTTGCACCAACGGCAACAATATCAGTATTAGTTTCTTGAGCACTATAACCAACTAAGCCATCAATACGATGTTTGCCAAGTTGTTTTTTATAGTTCAAAGTAAACTCCCCTAATATATCTTGAGAAATTAAATTTTGCGCAGATGAATTTGCAGCTAATATAGACTGCGATGAACCTGCAGGATTTATACCATTACTTAAACTTGTTGGATAATAGTACTCGTATTTTTCATTATACGTTTCGCCACCAACATTAAATTTTGCAGATAAATCTTGGCTTATTTGGTACGTTGCATTGGCATTGTATGTTGCTCTAGTTCCTTTACGAGTAATGTTTACACGCTGAGCCAATGCTAATGGATTTTCAATACCTTGAAAAGAATATGCAAATCCATCAGTTTGAGCACCTGCACCTTTGTCGGCAAGTATTAAACTTCCATCAGGATTAAATGCTGGAAAAATAGGCATATAAACCAAAGCACCTAAAATTGGTCCTTGATTAAAACGACCTTCTTGAACTTCTCTATTGGCATTGTTTGTAACAAAAATGCTTGAAGAAACTTTCATTTTTTTAGAAACTTCAGCATCAATATTGGCCCTTAAATTTATTCTTCTTTGATACGTACTATTTAAAATACCTGGTTGATCTAAATATCCCCCACTAATTAAATATCTTGTTGATTCGTTACCACCTGAAAAAGACAAATTATGTCTTTGAACTAGAGCAGATTGGTATAAAACATCTTGCCAATCGGTATTGTATTTAGGTTGAATTTTGGCTTGAGTAGGAAAGTCATATATATCCTTTAAAATACAAACAGAACATCCTGTAGCAGTTTGTCCTGCTTTTACAATACGAGTTGCATTATCGTCGGAGAAATAACTATCATTCCATGTAATTCCTTTTGAAATTAAAATGTCTTTGTAGTTATTATTTCTACCATCAACAAACAAATCAGCAAACTGAGTAGCATCTAACATTTTAACTTTATTGGCTAATTGCTGACTACTTAATTGATAATCGTATGTGAAACTACCTATACCAGCTTTACCTCTTTTAGTAGTAATTAAAACAACACCGGCAGAAGCTCTAGAGCCGTAAATAGCTGCAGATGCAGCATCTTTTAATATTTCTACTGATTCAATATCTTCAGGATTAATAAAAATATCGTTTCCTGAAGTGGCCGGATTATATCCATTTGTTGCATTACCTCCATTACCTTGGCCTTGACTTGTATTACCACCAATAGCATATCCATCAATTACATACAATGGTTCAGAACTTGCATTAATTGAACCAATACCACGAACCCTAATTTTAGCACCAGAATAAGGTGCACCGCTAACTTGCGCTACTTGAACACCTGCAACTTTACCAACTAAAGCTTGACTAAGTGTTGAAGAAGAAAGATTCAGTTCAGATGCTTTAACACTAGAAATAGATCCTGTTAAATCTGATTTACGTAATCTTTGATACCCAATTGTTACTTCTTCTAATTGCTTAACATCTTCTTTAAGCTTTATTATTAAATTGGTTGCATTCGCAGCAATTTCTTGCGACAAATAACCAATAGATGAAATTACCAAAACTGAATTTTCATTTACCTCTAAACTAAAATGACCTTTGGCATCTGTAACTGTTCCTTTTTTTGCATTTTTCAATGACACACTTACACCCACTAAAGGACGATTATTTTCATCAGTTACAGTTCCTGAAACTTTAATTGACCCTGTATTTATAGGGTTGTAAATTGCTGCATATACAAAGTTTGCATTTGTTGAAAAAATACAAACTGCTAAAAAAATGCAAAGCGCTTGTGCGAATACACTTAACTTTTTTGTTAAGCTACGCAGTAGTTTTTTTTGTTGCATAAAGTTGTTAAATTTTGGTTTATTAGGATTTTTAGTGAACTACTTAATTAAAAGCTTATTAACATTATTCACTCGAGAAGACGTAACCGCAACTCCAGCATTTAATGAATTATTTAAAAACGCAAATCCTTCTAATTCATCATTGCGTTCATTTATATCAATTACTTTAATTACAGATTCTTTGCCTGATAATATTGATTTCTCTAAATCAACATAAGTAAATCGCCACTTTCTACCTTCTATTTGATTTTGTATAAGCACCAAAATGCCTTTATCTGCTATCCAAAAAAGATTCTGTACCCATGGAGAACAACTGAATTTTTTAAACAAAACACCTTTAGCAGAAGTCCTTTGGGTGGTTTTTAATATTGAAGGATCATATAATCTAACTTCGTTCGATTTATTGCCATAATCTGCAGTAGCCACAAACCATTTGTTTTGGTATTGTACGTATTCTGGTCTTGTGCCTTGAATGCAAGTATCATCATCAATTGTATTCAATAAATTGCCATCTAATTTACCGCTGCGCTGTAGCCCTTTCCAATCAATGCAATAAATCACTGCTTTCCATTTAGTCCCCTCTTTATTTAATCTAATACTATTGCCAATAAAAACTGGTAATGACGGTTGATAAGCAATTCCCGTAGGATGATTTATAATATCTGAATCGTTAAGTGTTAGTCTCATTTCTTTATTAACATACACCAAACTGTCACCCATCACTTTGTATTCTCTTATCATACCAACCTCTCTATCTCCGTATAAGAAAATCCGATTGTTTTGAATTGAAACGCCTTGGCATGCACCTAATGAATCAATGGTTTGTGAACGTTCAATTTTCATAATTTCAATTGAATTGAAAGAAGTGAAAAAAGATATAATACCAACTGATATAAAAACAAGTGTCTTCATTATTAAGGATCTATTGGTTCGTTAGGATTAATATGCAAGGCTTCCATTAAAGGATAAAACTCTAATGCAGTTTCTGATAATCGATTGCCATTTTTATAAGGCGCTAAATTCAGTTCTTTCATACACCTTGGAATCATATTGGCAATCATAAAACTTTGCCCTTTAGTGGTACATGTTATGGCTGATTTGCTAAAAGGCATACCGTATCTAAAAATCAATCTCGCTGTATTCCTCATATTAGTGGTAGTATGTCTTGCATGAGGGTCTATTATAATGGCACTTGCTGGTATTCCTAATTTTTCAATTAAATATTTTTTTTGTTCTGTTGCTTCACAAAAAGGTGTTTTATATGGGTGAACCTTACCACCAGAACTAACTATAAAAGGAGCCAGTCCTTGTTTGTACAATATTGCTGCTAGTTTGCAACGCAATCTTCCTTCTGCGCTTAATGCTTGTTTTGGATCATCTGGCCCGGCGCCAGGAATTAAAATGACAGAATATTTATAATTATTCCAGTTGATGGTTTTTATTTTATCAACTGCTAATTTATTTTCACCATTTTCCATTGGTTCAAAATCAGCAGCTTGCTCTCTTTCATTCATTTCTAAAAAATGTAGCGCAGCATTAAGTTTAGTAGTAAAGAATAATTTATTAGATGAATTTTCTAATAACAAAACTGATGCTGAATTATATAAAAATCCTATATAATTAGCTGCATATTTTGAAGGATTTGAAGGATCTTTTGTATTAAAACCAATTGAATCAATTAATGGATAATTTGGTTTATCTCCACCACCATATACACTTACACAATAATTAATTCCTTTAGAATCTTGTTCCCAAGCTTTTCGTAGTAAATCTTTAGCATTAAAATCCTTAAAGAGTATATAACATCCCGATGGAATTAAATGATTTTGAACTAATTTACCTAATGCATTATTTGGCTGGTAAAGCTCTAAAAGTCTATCCCCTATTGATTTTATATCAGTTTCCGAAAAAATAAAATTATTCAACAAGCAAGTGCCGTTTCTACCACAATTAATTAAAGAGCTACCTAAAGTATCGGCATATTTTTTTGTGATTTGAGATAAAACTAAATCGCTTTCTAGTAATTTTTTTACTTCTGGCAGTTCAGTAAACAATGTTAGTAAGTAATAATTTTTTGACTGAAGAAATCTTTTGCCATTTAGTAACTTATAATTAGCACTTGGCATATTCATTTGAGCATAGGAATTGCCAAATAAACTCATTAATAAAAAAATGATTCCAATGACTAATTTTTGTTTAGAATAATTGAACATTGTAAATAATTATTTATGCAAAAAAAACTGCTTTTTAGCATAAAATGTTTCCCACTCTTAATAGGTAATATTAAAATAGCAATTGATTAATAGTATGGTAACATTGAATAGTGTTTAAATTAATTTTCGAAATTTAAATACATGATTGCTAATAGAATAGATAGGATTAAGTCTATTTAATGATTTCAGATAATTTAATAACCTTAAGTTAACCCTACGTTCATAATTGCATAATTAACGTGTAGTCACTTTGGAAAACCTTAGTGAATGAAATATTATGCTGTAGTATTATTTGTATTATTCAATACATTAGTTAATGCTCAAATCAATTCAAACCCTCCGAATATTTTTATTATCACTACCGATGGCTTTAGATGGCAAGAAGTCTTTAAAGGAGCAGATTACAAAATTATAAGCGATACCAATTACGTTAGGGATACATCACTAATGATTGAACAATTTTGGAGTGAAGATTTACTGGAAAGAAAAAAGAAATTGATGCCCTTTTTTTGGAATGTAATTGCTAAAAAAGGAACATTAGTTGGCAATCGTGAATATGGAAATGACGTTAATGTAGCCAATCTTTTTAAAATATCGTATCCAGGCTATAATGAAATTTTAACAGGTTTTGCTGATAGAAAATTCATCCCAAATCTTACGGTGAGAAACAAGAATTCAAATATTCTTGAATTCTTAAACAACTGTAATGGTTATGCCGGAAAAGTTGCTGCATTTAGCTCTTGGAATGTAATGCCTTATATATTAGATGAGAAGCATAGTAATTTTTCGGTAAATAGCGGTTATGAAATGCTTGACGAACAGAACGATTCAACCAATATGCTAATTAATAGTGTACAAAATGGCGTTGAAATAAAATCACATACCCGCTACGACTTATTAACTTATGCAAGTGCAAAAAATTATATCGAACAAAAACATCCCAAAGTACTTTTTTTAGGTCTAGGAGAAACAGATGAGTTTGCACACAAAGGACAATACGATCAATACTTACAAAAAGCAAAACAGGTAGACCAAATTATTGCAGAACTATGGTATTATGTTCAAACAGATCCATTTTATAAAGGGAATACCACATTTATAATTACTACCGACCATGGCAGAGGCAGTAAAACTTCTAAATGGTCTCAACATGGATTTTGGGTAAAAGGATCGGGAGAAACTTGGATGGCTATGATAGGCCCAGGAATTGCAGCAGAAGGGGAAAGAAAAACTAAGGGCGAATTGTATTTAAAACAAATAGCATCTACTATAGGCATTTTAGCGGATGAAGACTTTCATGTAGGAGACCATCCTGTAGCAGCACCAATTCCATTAACTAAGGAATCTACTGTAACACCTATTCCTACAAATATCAAACCAATAACTATCAATTTAAATAACAAATAAAAATGCCAGCATTCATTTTAAAATTTGTTTCTGAGTACGGATACCTTGCTATTTTTTTTGTAGTATTAATACAAGAGATGGGAATGCCAGGTCCGCCAAATGAAATGATACTTTTATATTTTGGCTGGTTGATTAAACAAACTGGATTATCTTATCCACTTGTTATTTTGCTTGTTACCATTGCAGATATTATTGGGTCGTACGCTATATACGTTTTATTCTTTTATGGTTCAGAATGGCTAGCTACTATTAAACCAAAATGGATAAACCTTCCGAATAAAAAAATTGAATCTTTAAAAATTAGTGTGGCTGCAAATAATGGTAGGAACATTTTCGTAGCAAAATTAACCCCGTTTGTGCGAAGCTATATTCCTGTAGTTGCAGGGATATTAAATATTGAACCTGTTTTTTATAGGCGTATAATTGTTATCACAGCTATCATTTGGACAGGAGGATGGGTTACTGCAGGATGGCTACTGAATTTTAAAATCTAGTTTAAATAAAGCTTCTTTCCTTTTTATAATTCTGTTTGTATAAATTTGATTGATGAATCAAGCAAATTTATATGATGTAATTATAATTGGTGCCGGACCAATTGGAATAGCTTGTGCTTTAGAATGCAATAAAAATAATCTTCATTATTTAGTAATAGAAAAAGGCTGTTTGGTTAATTCATTATATAATTACCCTCAAAACATGACTTTTTTTTCTACTTCTGAAAAACTTGAAATAGGAAATATTCCTTTTGTATGTACGAATGCAAAACCAACAAGAAATGAAGCTTTAGAATACTATAGAAGAGTAGCTAAAGTAGCCAATTTAAACGTTCATTTATTTGAAGAAGTAATAACTGTTCGTGACCAACAAAATAACAGCTACATAGTAGAAACAACTAAAGGAAAATACTTTTCTAAAAATATTATCATATCTACAGGATTCCACGATATCCCCTATTTATTAAATATCCCTGGCGAAAATTTACCAAAAGTTACCCATTACTATAAAGACCCACATTTTTATGCTTTTCAAAATATAATTATTGTAGGCGCAAATAATTCTGCTGTTGATGCTGCATTAGAAACTTGGCGAAAGGGCGCCAACGTAACTATGATCATACAAAATGATGCAATTGGCACTAGAGTAAAATATTGGGCAAGACCAGACATTATTAATAGAATTGAGGAAGGATCTATAAAAGCATATTATAATTCTACGATTAAAGAAATAAAAGAAACTAGCGTAATAATTAATACGCCTCAAGGCATCATTGACATCCCTAATGATTGGGTGATTGCAGCAACGGGCTATCAACCAAATTTAAACTTTCTAGAAAAAATAGGCATTGATTTATCGGATGATGCAATCAAGAAACCCTTTTATGATAATCAAACACATGAATCCAATAAAAAAGGTATCTACCTAGCTGGAGTAATTTGTGGTGGTATGAATACACATAGCCTATTTATTGAAAACTCAATAGAACATGCCAATAAAATTGTGATGGCAATAATGAAAAATTAGTATTCAAACCTGAAACAGGCAATATTATTTCAATTAAAACAAATATATCTTATCTTTAATATATAGTCAATTACCAATGTTATTTAAAATCATTGATTGTTAAAGTAATCATCGTTTTATGAATGCTTCCAACGATTCACTAGAACAGAAACTAACCAATTCACTAAAATTAATAACCGAGCAAAATCAACGGTTGGTTAATTTTTCGTATATCGTATCTCATAACCTACGTTCACATACCAGTAATATAAAAACAATCATTGGTTTTTTACAAGAAACAACTAATGAAACAGAACGATTAGAATTACTAACACATTTACAAACTGTATCTGATTCTTTAGACAATACTTTGCACAATTTAAACGAAGTAGTTGCAATACAAACAGTAAAAGATTTAAGTATTGAGCCAATTAATATTTATGATTGTATTGAAAAGTCAATTGGCGTTTTAAGAGAACAAATTGAATTAAAAAAAGCATCCATTATTAACAAAGTGCCAAAATATTTTTCAATTAATTATAACCCGGCATATTTTGAAAGCATCATTTTTAATTTTATTTCAAATGCAATAAAATACAGTTCTAATGAAAGACAGCCAATAGTAATACTTGAACTAGAATTCATTCAAAACCCTTATGTATTAAGCATTTCAGACAATGGAATAGGAATTGATTTAGAAAAGAATGGCAATAAACTATTTGGCTTATACAAAACTTTTCATGGCAATAAAGATGCTAGAGGAATAGGATTATTTATAAGCAAGAACCAAATTGAAGCCATGGGAGGAAAAATTGAAGTAGACAGTAAATTGAATATTGGAACCACTTTTAAAATTCATCTCTAATGATATCTATTCAAACAGTTTGCGTTATAGATGATGACCCAATTTTTTTATACCTAATAAAAAAAACCATTGAAAAATCGGGTGTTTCAAACACTACTGTTTTACATGAAAATCCAATTAATGCTTTAGAATCTTTAAAAAAAACAATCTTAGAACAGGGAGCATTTCCAGAAATAATTTTACTAGACATAAACATGCATCATATGGATGGATGGGATTTTTTAGATACACTATTACCCTATATAATTGTAGCAGGCATTAAAACATCTATCTATATTGCCAGTTCATCAATAGCAGCCGAAGACAAATTAAAAGCAAAAACCTATCCTGCTATTAAAGGCTACTTAGTAAAACCAATAGATAACGAGAAATTATTTGAAATCATTAATGGATTTGGACTTTTTAATAACTAGACTGCCCGCCTAAATATTTAGCCCTTCTACTAGCTTTTATAGCCTTAGTATCACCAGCCGCAATTTTTTCTGCCCCAATATTCCTTCCATTTGTAGGACATCCACTAGCATTACTTCTTCTAAAAATGAAACAACCACTAATTAGCCAACTAAAACAAAAAATAATGAGTATTTTTTTCATTGGTGTGGGGTTAAATGAAATAGTGGTTTTAGAATTTAAATTACGGGATAAAATTTAAATACAGAATTAAAAATCATTGATCCACTGCATACTTATACGCTAATTCATCTTTTTTTCATTCTATATTTTTTTGTAATAATGCGTGCCCCTCCCCTTTTTTATATAACCTATAAAAAGTATTATTGATTAAATTGAACTATTTAGCATGACTTGATGTTTAGAAAAAATATTCAACTAGATAAAAGATTGATTTGAAATATTTAAGTCAAAATAGTACTAGATGTATATTAATTAAATAACCTAAAGTCCAATAATGAAAAATAAATTTTCTCTATTTGAAATCGTAATTGCATTTTTAGCCATCATCATCATTTTTATATCTGAGTATTATTATACCATACTTAAAGATCATGATCGAGCAATTTTTATTGGATTATGGCCACCTACTATGCTTATTTTACTCATTTACTTGAATTCAAAAAAGGATTAACTTATGAAAGACTTAGATTTTTTAATCCTTACCGCATTGGTTTCAATTTGTTTTGCAGGATTTTGTTTTGGACTAATAAAAAATATTAGGGCAGGAAATCAAAACAGCAAATAATTTTAGTTATCTCCACTTTCAATCAGCTTCTGCACCAGATTGAAAGAGTTGTTCTACTTTAGTTTCCATAAATGTTAATTTGAATCGTTATTCATCTAAGTGTGATTGATTTGAGTTATTTAATTTGGTTAGTTGCTGCTGATATATTCGTACAAGACCAAGTCTAAATTCTAATGAACAATTGACACCTAATCTTGTTCTAAAAGTATGACGAATACTTTCTTAAAGGCGAATTGGGAAAATCTAATTATGGCAAACTATGAGGTTGAACCTTCTATCTTAAAACCTTATTTACCCAACGGTGTAGAATTAGATTTTTACAATAATAAAACCTACGTAAGCCTTGTTGGATTTATGTTTAAGAAAACAAGTTTATTTGGTGTGCCTATCCCATTCTTTGGATCTTTTGAAGAGATTAACCTCAGGTTTTATGTGCGTAAGGTAGAAGGGAAGAAAATAAAAAAAGGGGTTGTATTCATCAATGAAACGGTGCCATTTAAAATTGTAGCATTCTTAGCAAATAAATTATATAAAGAACATTACATATCTATTCCAACTAAAAATGCTATCAGCATTACAGAAAATAAGCATATCAATTATGAGTGGAAGATGAAAGACAAATGGAATTCAATCACAGTTGAATCGGATACCAACAGATATAAAATAGCCCCATCAAGTATTGAGGAGTTTATTTTTGAACGTTATTTTGGATTTACGAAACTATCCCCCTCTAGCACACAGGAGTATAGGATTCATCATCCAAAGTGGATGACACACAAAATATTGAATAATAATATTGATTGTGATTTTGGGATGATGTATGGAGATACATTTTCTAATTTAAGCAATCAAGCACCAAGTTCTATCATTATGGCAGAGGGTTCTCAGGTTAGTGTGAACTGGAAAAGAAATCAATTTTAATTGGCATTTATTTGACACTATACTTTAAACTGTGTATGTAAAAAAATATTAGGGTTGGACTTCAATTAAAGTTGACCTCCTTGTTCAATTAACCAAGAAGCTTCTAATACTCTTGTTAGTTGTGTTTGCCATGTTTTCAATTTTTCTAACACCTCCCTATCTTTAGTAACTGCACGTCCATTAACAAAGATTTTTATTAACACTCTTGTTTGCTTGATACCATATAGGTTGTAAAATTCACTTAGAACCAAATGAGGGTTATTTATTTCCTTTTTTGTCAGAAGTTTTGTTTTTTCTATTTGCATTTTTACTTTTGGAACAAAATAATAGCAAAAAAACATTCATACACTGCGTACTTATACGCTAATTCATCTTTTTTTTCTATATTTTTTATAAATAGGAAAAAAAATGAGACCCCTATAGCTAGAGGCCTCAGTTGAACTTTTTAAAACTTAAACACTATTTCATCAATTCAGCAATACCTGAATTGTCATATCTTAAATATTCAGACATCAGTTTGCCATCTTTTATATTATTAAGTACGTTGAATCTAACAACAATGCTTTTATCTCCTTTAGTAAGCGTATAGTTTTGGTATGAAATTACATAACTAGTATTTTCATTAGCCTTTGGATTTAGATCGATAGTCTCCCAAATAGCACCAATTTTATTTAGCTTCCAAATAATCCCTTTATCGTGTATTGCTTGAATCCCTGCTACATTTTGGGTTAAATTTGCAGAATCGTTATTATCATGAAATATAACATTACTAGTATAGCAATTTTTATAAGCAGTTGTATCGTTATTTACTAATGCATTTGCTGCTTTTCTCACTAAATCGGTATTAGCTGAACTATCTATGGTATATCCAGTTGCATTAGATGGAACTGTTTGACCATCTGTTTTTGTTTCTTGGTTTGTACAAGCAATTAATGATGCTGATACAATTAAACTTAGTAATATTTTTTTCATGTATGTGGTTTTTTTAAATAAGTATGAGATTAGAAAATTATAATTCCTTAGTTAAATCTGCAATATTGCAATGCTCTTCTAATACTGTAATTTTTCCTGCATCATTAAAAGTAAATACTGCATAATATTTCATTTTAGATGTTTTTCCAGAACTTACAAATTTGCTTACCCAAGTACCGTAAACTCTAACTTCTGAATTTATTTTGTAAGTTGAGTCTACGCCAGGATAGTAGTCAGCGTTCATTAATTTGATATCATTAAACATTCTCATAATGTCTCTATCACCTTTCAATAATACTTCTTTTGAAAGGGAATCTTGTCCTATTTCTGATCCATTCCATTTAAAATCATCAGATAATAAAGATGCTTCTTTAGCGCTATCCTTTGATGAGAATACATCAATAAACTGTTTTGCAACAACAAGATTTTTGTTATACTTTACCAAGTTTACATCTGTCTCTTTTTGTTCATTGCAAGAAACTAAAGCAATACAAATAATGATGAAGTGAAAAATATTTTTTTTCATACGCGTGGGTTTAGAAATAGATTATAGTCCATTTCAATGAATAATTAGGTGAGTGCTAATAGTGATTACAAGAATTGTAAATAGAGTTATTGCTTTAGTATTGCAATAGAGTGGGTGATTTACTTACCTAAAGTAAGTAAAATATTAGACGATAAGAAAATAATTAAACACAACAATTTTACTATTTCTAATTTGCCTCGTTCTTTAAAGTTTTCAACAGATACAGTTCCTTGAGGATTTTTGATACCCAAATTAGAAATAATAGGTTATTTATTGGGCTTATGGCTTAGTAAGTAGGAGACTGTCATAAAACAACAAAACCCTTAACTAGTAAGGGTTTTGTAAATAGTAAGCTGTGGAGAATACCGGATTCGAACCGGTGACAAGATAAATCGCCCCAACC
>CAIKZP010000013.1 GCA_903831935.1 uncultured Bacteroidota bacterium
AAATATATTAAATGAAAAACTGGGGGCAGGTAAAAAATCAGATTTTTTAAAAAAGAAAGAGAAAATATAATATAACAATCAAAGATATTAAAGAATTTATGAATAATCAAGAAATGAACCAAATAAACTCAAAAATAAATTACTCATATAAATATAAAATAACAGCCCCGGCTAGGACGTTTCAAATTGATATATTTTGGTGGAGGAAGGGTGAGACACTTATCCCTATATTATTATTTGTTGATATACTTTCAAGAAAGGCATACGCCTACATATTACCAAAAGGAAAAAAGGAAAAAAGAGGAGACAGAACTTTAACAATTATTAAACAATTTGTAAATGACATTGGAAACGTAAATGGCCTAGAAGGTGACAACGAATTTAGCAATAAACAATTAAAAACATTTTGTGATGAAAATGAAATTAGATTAGATACAAGTGTAAGTAAAGAAGAACATATAAGTGATGGAAATAAACTGGGTATTATTGATAGACTTGTAAGAACACTAAGAGAATTAATTGAAAGATATTATGACATTAAAGGTGATCTTATGGACCCATTAAAAAAAGTTTTAGAATCAGTAATAGAAACTTATAATAATAATGGTCATAGATCTTTGAATAATAAAACACCTAATGAAGTTTTTAATAATAATAATGATCAAATAGCAAAGCATTTATCAGACTCAATACATAATGAACATATATATAAAACAGTACCATTTAAAAGTGGGGATAATGTGCGAATATTAGAAGAGAAGGGAAAATTTGAAAAAGGCAGTTCAAAATTTTCAAGGGATTTATACACAATTGAAAAAAATGAAGGTTATAAAATAAGAGTAAAAAATGAATCTGGGGAGATCAAACGAAAATTAAAACCATCAGAAATTAAAAAAGTAGATATTGTTGATAATCCAAAAACAGAAACACCAAAAACAGAACCTTCATCTGCACCAAAAACAGAAACACCAAAAACAGAAACACCACCACAATCAGAAGCAAAAACAGAAACACCAAAGGCACCTAAGAGCGGACCAACACCACCTCCCTCAAGAGATCCCTATGCTGCAGGGAATGCAGAAGCAAGACGTAAAGCAGATGAGCGCGCCCGAACTTCTGCTGCTGAAGCTGAAGCAAAGGCTGCTAAAGGTGAAACAACTAAACCAACTTCTGGAGCAAAAGCAACAAAACCTGCTGGTCCAAGTAAATTTAATACATTTGTAAAAGGACAATTCTCAACACTTTCTAAACCATCAACTATTCCCGGAGCATTGAAGCAAGAAATCGTCGGTGGTGTAAAACATATGTTTACACCAGCGGGACTTGCCGGCTTGGGAGCAGGATATGTTACTGATAAAGCAATGGATGTTGCGGCTGATGTAACCGGAATTGAAACATTAAAAAATCCATGGCTCAAAACACCCACTTCATGGGCAGCAATGAATGCAGTAGACACTGCTGTTGGTCAAGGAGTTCGTGCTCTGGGAACAAGAGCAGGATTGGCCGCAGTAGGTGGTAGTGCACTGTCTGGAGCTGCTTTGGGGGCTGCTGCATATGGTGGTTACAAAGCTGGCGAAGCTCTTGCTGATGTTGAATTGCCTTTCCAAGGAGAAGGAAAACGTTCTACTGTAGCTGATGCTATGGGTAAAGGCATTTATTATGCAGCCAGAGCTCCATTTAATTGGATAGCTGGAAATGATACTGGTGCCGGAACTTCTGATTTGAATGAAAAACCAAAAGGAGTTGCTGGTGGTGATCCTGCTATACTAGCCAGAAATGCAGCTGCTGATGAAGAAGAAAAGCAAAAAGCAAAAGAACGCGCTCAA
>CAIKZP010000014.1 GCA_903831935.1 uncultured Bacteroidota bacterium
CAGATGGAATATCTAATTTAAATAATCGGCTTAACCAATAGCCAAAAAAATAACCAGCGGCATTATGTATAACAGAAGCCAAAAACAAAAGCAATCCTACTTGTAATAAATTATCTCTTCCGGCTGCAGTAGTAACTGTTGTAAAATATATAATTCCTGCCATAGACAAATAAGGCATGATTTGATCTAGTTTTTTAAATCGAATGCTCATTAAATGATACAATACTCCAACTACATAGGCTCCAATTAAAAACGATGCGATTTCTATTGACTGCAATAAAGGAATAGAACTAATGGTAAGTGCTAAATAATTCCAAACACCAAAAAACAATGCCAATAACCATATGAATGCAATAAAAAAGAATGCCATCATGCCGCGCCAATTTGAAGCTTGCATTGTTTTTAAATAATCATTTAATAAAGCTGCTCCAATAGGAACCAATACAATTTTAATAATTTCAAGCATCATATTTACAAACTTCACTTCAATGAGTGTGCCTGCTAATAATTTCATTAATAGTGGTGTTAAAAATGGTGCAGCTAAGGTTGCCATTGCTGTTACTACCACCGATAAAACCAAATTAGCACGTGCTATATATACCATTACATTACTTGCCAATCCGCTACTACAACTTCCTATTAAAATAATCCCTGCTGCAATTTCAGGTTCAAAATGAAATAATTTAGTGAGCAAAAAACCCATTAATGGCATAATAGAAAAATGGCAGATTAATCCTATTGTTACGCCTTTACCTGTACTTGCTATTCCTGTAAAATCTTTGAGTTTCATTTGAATACCCATTCCAAACATCACAACTTGAATGACTATTAAAATCAACCATTTATTTCTTAAATCGAGGTTGCCAATTTTTAAAAACAATTGCGGATACAACATCCCTGCCATAACCGCCACAATTATACAAGCTGTATAACGATACCTTTTTAAAGCATCTAGCGCACCCATTCCAATGGTAAAAAAAACAACCATCAAAATAGCAGCTAATTTTGCAATTGTAAGTTCAGAGAATAGCATTGTTTTAAAAAACACAATGGCTGCAAATGCACTTAACAACAAACTAAATTGAAATATTTTTTTCATGCTTGATTGAAATACTAATTAAAAGATGCTCGCTAAATATTGAATAGCAATGGTAGGACTGGCTAAAATGGGCACTATTTTATCTGCCGTATTTAAATGATCTACTACTCTTGCCATAGATGCTTGTGCCAATAAAATAACATCTACTTTAGTTACTAAATCTTTTAACGCAGCAGCAACCATTGCATCATGTGTAGCTGCATCTCCTGTCATTAGTGCATCAAAAGCACCTTCACACAAAACAGCTGTTACACTAATTTCTTTTTGCAAATACATTGCCCTTCTTTTTACTAAATCGGTTGTTGGTGCAAGGGTTGTAGGTAGTGTTGCAATAACACCAATACGTGTGCCAGTTTGTATGGCTAAATCTGCCATCGGTTGGTCTACACGCAATACCGGAATCGTTGTTAAATTAGCAGCCGCTTCAACAGCAGCGCCAATAGACGAACAAGTAAACAATATATAATCGGCCCCTGCAATTTCAGCAGAACCAGCATAATCTACTACACGTCTAGCGGTTGTGGGTGTTAGTTCGCCACAGGCTATGACGTTTTTTATTAAACTGTCATCAACAATATTAAATGTTTTAACACCTGGTAAATATTTGTTGCATAGATCCTGAAAAATGGGAACTAGTGTTGCTGATGTATGAATCAGTCCGAGTGTTTTTTGATTTGTCATTGCTAAATAATTAATTAATTTTTCCAGATTCAAGTATGCCAAAATAATTTTCAGTTCCTACTTGTCCGCCTTTAAAATTTACTTCTATATTTTGAATAGCAGTATTGTTAGAAATAGCCTTACAAAGCGGCGAACCTATTACCAAAGGTGCAATCATTTGCACTGCTTGAATACCTAAAGCGAGGGCCGCATAACTACTTGTATCACCACCTGCAATAACCAATCTTTTAATATTGGTTTTTTCTATTGCCTCTTTTGCTATAGTACCAAGTATTGTTCCTATTGTATTTGACGATATATTATTTTGAAGTCTTGGCCCAGTATGTACAATAACACTAATGCCTTCTAATAAATAAGTTATAGTTGTTGCTATAGCTTGCTGCACAAGCATTTCAGCAGCTTCTTTGTTTTGAATTTGACTAGCGTTTAATATTACTTCTTTAAATCCATTTGATACTGCCCATTTTATTTGCGCATTTGTAATTGGCGAACAACTTCCAGATATAACCAATAAGGGTTTTGCAGGCGCTATGATTGGCCAATTATTTTTAGGAAATAGTATTGACTGATTTATCCAATGACTAGTTAAAGCACTTGTAATTCCCGAAGAACCAACAGAAAATAAAGTTTGGCTTTTACTATAACCATCAATGACTGCACCAATTTTTGGCAATTGCTTTTCATGTAGCGCATCAAACAAAACAATGGCCGTTGATTCATTTATATAAGAATCAATTGTATCAATGATGGCGTCTGTTGCTTGATCAATTTGCAGCACATCTACTAATTCAATTCGTTGATTCGTTTGCTTGGCTAAATGTAAACGCAAATCACTTTCTGTTGCCGGTGTAACAGGATGCTTGCTCATAGAAGGATGTTTGTCTAAGCGATAGATGCTTCCTTTGCTACCAATACCCATCCTAGCAAATAAATTTCCAAATAAACTATACCGACCCAAAGATGGAGCTGCTACTAATAATGGAATAAATTTTCTATTAAATATGCATAGTCCAATTTCAATTGCTTTTCCAATACTACCCACTGTTGGCGACGAATCGAAAGTAGAACAAACTTTATAATGAACATGATTGGGTGATAGGTTCTTTAATTGTGCAAATGCTTTTGTTAAGGTTTCATCCATTGCTTGCGGATCCATTGCACGCGTTTTTCCTGCAACACCAATTGCTTGGATTGTTGGATATGCCGCTATTTGTTCTGGGGATGGTGGTTCAATAAATAATATGGCTTCTGCGCCAGCCATGCATAACACTTCTAAGGCATCGGTTGAGCCAGTAAAATCGTCTCCATAATAGGCAATTAATAAAGGATTGCTCATGTTATTTCGTTCCAAATTTTTCAACTGATTTTGCAAATTCCGGATATAATTTGGCTGCTTCTGCAACAGTTAACCCATCTACTGCAGCTTGCCAACTTTGTTGTAAAGCAATAACACCAGCTGCTGCACCTAAGGAATGCGCTAAAATGCCCCCACCGGCCATATACAACAGATCTGTGGTATTGGTTCGGCGATAGGTTTCTGGTGCTTGTCCACCCCATTGCCCAGAAGATACAACGGGCAATGGCATTTGATGATTGTAGAAAGGTGTTAAACACGCTTTAATAGAAGCCACTACCGAATCGTCTGATTCCCAAAATTTATTCTGTATACCATTTACATGAATTTGGTCTATTCCAACCAATCGCCATAATTGTTGGTAGGCTGCAAATTCAATACCTAATAGCGGATGCCTGTTTAACATTCCCCAACCATTTCTGTGTCCGTGAATGACTAATTCTTTTTGCGAAACAATTTTTTTAGTGGCGGCAATTCCAACACTATTAATGCTAATCATAGCAGCGTTTCCACCAGCACTAATTATTTTTTCGTACCGTGTTTGCATTTCATCAATATCACCAGTGATATTAAATGCATACATAATTTTTTTTCCTGTTGCAGCAGCATGATCATTTACAACACGCATCACTGCATCTACTCGATCATTAAAGTTTGAATTTGCAGCACTACTTAAAAGTTCATCATCTTTAATAAAATCAATTCCTGCAAGGGCTAAAGTTTTTACCATTGCTGCTGTTTGTAATGGTGTTAATCCAATACTAGGCTTGATGATGGTGCCAATTAATGGACGAGCATATACACCAGTTTTTTGTCTACTACCCTCAATGCCAAAACTTGGTCCATTAAAATGTGTAGCATACGATGCAGGCAAATCAATCTCCATTAATTTCAGTCCGGTGAATTGTTTTATTTCATATAAATTTCCTTGTAAGG
>CAIKZP010000015.1 GCA_903831935.1 uncultured Bacteroidota bacterium
TCACCATCTACCAATCTTAAAATTTGTAAAGGGTTTTCATCTTTCAATGCATTTGGCAAAAGGCTTGAAGGACAATTCTGGAAACAAACCGGGCGTACCCAACGTTTTACTGCATTAATACCTACTGCGGTAAACCTGCTATCGGTACACGCAGGAAAAGGTCCTCCATGAACCATACTCGCACAAACTTCCACACCCGTTGGAACACCATTAAACAATACCCTTCCAGCAATTTGTGGTGCCATTTGAACTATTGTTGCATGGTTTTCAAAATCAATAGAAGTACCCATTAGTGTGGTAGTTAATTGACCTTTAAGTGTTTCCCAAATAGTAATTAATTCTGTTTCATTTTTGCAAACAACCAAAATGGCATAAGGTCCAAAAACTTCTTCGTGCAATAATGGTTTGGCTAAAAATACTTCTCCTGAAACACTTGCAAATAAAGGCTGTGCAGTAGTATCGGATAGAATATTATTGGTATGAATGGTTACACCTTCTTGTTCAATTGCTTTGGCTGATTTTAATTGATAAGCTTTTAAAATTCCAGCATGTAACATTTTTGAAGGTGCTACTAAAGCTAATTCTGTGGCAAGTGTAGTGGCGAAACTATCTAATGATGTTGATGCTATTCCTAACAATATACCAGGATTGGTACAAAATTGACCAACACCTAAAGTAATAGAACCCGCATATTGTTTGGCTATATTTTCTGCATTTGTTTCTAAAGCATTTGGCAATAAAAGCACCGGATTGGTGCTACCCATTTCAGAAAAAACAGGAATTGGATTTGGTCTAGCAGCCGCATAATCATACAATGCTTTTCCGCCAGAAAATGACCCTGTAAAACCAACTGCGGCAGTTGCAGGATGTTGCACTAAGGCCTTACCTGTTTCAAATGAATCGGCTGTTACATGTTGAAAAACAGCAGCTGGCATTCCACAAAATTCAATTGCTTTTGCAATAGCAGTTGCTATTAATGTAGATGTTTGAATATGTGCTGGATGTGCTTTTACTACTACTGAACAACCTGCGGCTAAAGCACTTGCGGTATCTCCACCTGCCGTTGAGTAGGCGTATGGAAAATTACTTGCGCCAAAAACAATTACAGGCCCAATACCAATTAACATTTTACGAATATCTGGTTTGGGTGGTGTTTTATCTGGGATGGCAGTATCAATACTTGCCTCTACCCAAGTTCCTTCACGCAACATTTGAGCAAACATGCGCAATTGCATGGTTGTTCTACCTCTTTCACCCAATAATCTTGGTGTTGGAAGATTTGTTTCTGCTTGGGTAATATTAATTAAATCGTCTCCTAATGTTTCAATTTCAAAAGCTATTCGATCTAAGAAATTCGCTTTCTCTGCATCTGGTATTTGTTGGTATTGTGTAAATGCAAGTTTTGCTGCTTGCATAACAGTATCTGTATTTGAAAACGAAACAATAGTTTGCATGATTATACGGTTAAATGTAAGTATTCTGGTAAAATAGGTCGAGTAGCAATTCCTTTATCAATTACTTGTAAAATGCGCGTTCTTTCTTCTCCAACTAGTGTAAGCCTTGGTGCACGAACAGCTTCAGATCCAATACCAGCTTGTTGTTCAGCCAATTTAATATACTGAACTAATTTAGCATGAATATCTAATTCGAGTAAGGGCATAAACCATCGATTGATACTAAGTGCTTCAGCAATATGTCCTGCTTTTACTAATCTATAAATAGCCACTGTTTCTCTTGGAAAAGCACAAACCAAACCGGCAACCCAGCCATCTGCTCCTAATACCAATTCCTCCATTGCAAGCGTATCTACACCACAAAGAATTTTAAATCGATCTCCAAATCGATTAATTAATCGAGTAACATTTGTAGTATCTCTTGTTGACTCTTTAATAGCTTGAATATTGGCGCATTCGGCTAGTTCTTCAAACATTTCAATAGTCACATCAATTTTATAATCAACAGGATTATTGTAAATCATGATGGGCAAATCTGTTGATGCCGCAATCGTTTTAAAATAAGTAACTGTTTCGCGATGGTCTGACTTGTAACGCATTGGTGGCAACAACATTAAACCAGTTGCACCCCAAGATTTTGCATTGGCAGCTAAGGCTAAAGCATCTTTGGTTGCACCTTCTGCTATATTTAAAACAACAGGAATTTTTCCTGCAAGTTTTGAAACGGCAAATTTAATTAAGGTTTCTTTTTCATCCATGGTAAGCACACTTGCTTCACCTAAACTTCCGCCTAAAATAATACCATTAACGCCTGCTGCAACTTGCTCATTTAAATTGTGTTCAAATAAGGGAAGATCTAATTGATCGTTAGTGGTAAACTTTGTTGTTAATGCGGGAAAAACGCCTTTCCATTGAATTGACATAGGTTTTATTTTATGGGTATTGTATTCATTTTAATTTTAATTAGCCAACCACTTCTCCTTCTAAATCATAGTCGTATGCTTTGGTTATTTTAACCATTACAAATTCACCAATTTGTAATTTTTTTGTTGCATGCACCACTACTTCATTATCTACTTCTACACTATCAAATTCTGTTCTACCTAAATACCTACCAGCTTCTTTTTTATCAATTAGTACTTTTAAAATTCGGCCAATTTTTTCTTGATTTTTTTCTAAACTAATTTCTTGTTGCACTTCCATAATAGACTCTGCACGTGCTTGCTTTTCTTCGTCTGATATTGAATCTACTAAATTATAAGCGGTAGTATTTTCTTCGTGGCTATAACTAAATATACCAACTCTATCAAAGCGATGCTCTTTTAAAAATCCTTTCAATTCTTCTACATCATCTTCCGTTTCACCAGGAAATCCAGCAATTAAAGTAGTGCGAATACAAATGCCTGGCACTTTTTCGCGAATAGTTTTAATTAAATCCCCCATTTCTTCACGCGTAATATTCCTATGCATTGCTTCAAGCATATTATTACTTGCGTGTTGTAATGGCATATCTAAATACTTACAAATATTATCACGTTCGCGCATTACATCTAATATTTCCATTGGAAATTTACTAGGATAAGCATAGTGTAAACGAATCCATTCTAATCCTTTAATATCTGCTAGTGCGTGTAATAGTTTTGGCAATTCACGTTGCTTATAAATATCCAACCCATAATAGGTTAACTCTTGGGCAATTAACATAATTTCTTTAACGCCTTTTTTAACCAATCCTTCTGCTTCTGCAACCAATACTTCAATTGGTTTACTAACATGCTTACCACGCATTAAAGGAATGGCACAAAAAGAACAAGTTCTATTACATCCTTCACTAATTTTTAAGTACGCATAATGAGATGGTGTACTTAATAATCTTTCTCCTAATAATTCTGTTTTGTAATCGGCATCAAATTGCTTTAACATTAAAGGCAATTCTAAAGTACCAAACCAAGCATCGACTTCAGGCATTTCATTTTCTAAGTCTGCGCGATACCGCTCACTCAAACATCCTGTTACATATACTTTGTCTAATTTACCGCGTCTTTTTAATTCTAATTGGTCTAAAATAGTATTGACACTTTCTTCTTTTGCCTTATCAATAAAACCACAAGTATTAACTACAACTATATTATGGTCTAGTTTTTTGTTTTCGTGAACTACAGCAATATCATTGGCCAATAATTGACCACTAAGCACTTCACTATCTACTAGATTCTTACTACAGCCTAGTGTAATGATATTTACTTTGTCTTTTTTGAGTGTTTTTGATTTCATACGAATAGTAAAAATACAAATAAGGAGGCGATTAACCGCTAATTAGCCTCAAAAGCAGTTCTGGTTAAAGTAAATAAACATAATGACTTGCCATCAAGTAGGTATTCTCCGGTAAGATTGAATCCAGACTTCTTTAAAACAGCCATAGAAGCATGATTTTCTGGATCAGTAATGGCAAATAATTCTGGGTGTACCGTTCTACTAAAAAAAACCTTTGCCCCATGCAACACCAATTCAGTTGCCATTCCTAAACCCCAATATTCGGGCATTAGTGCATAACCTATATGATAATTAGCATCTCCATTTAAATATAAAATAGAAAAAGACCCAACAAACACCCCTGTAGATTTATTCACTACACACATTCTGCCGTATGGAAATCCGGGAACGTATAAATTGAAATTTTCTTTTAAAAAAGCATCACTTGCTTCTCTTGATTTGATGGGTCGAATAAATTGTACAACAGCTGCATTGCTATTGAAATTGAAAAAGTCTGAGGCATCTGTTTGAGCAAACTGCCTTACCAATAATCTTTCCGTTTCAAATGGATCCATACAATAGGTTAACTTTTAGGATGGATTTATTTATGAATTTCACTTGAAAAATGAAAAACAATATCAGGATTATTATTGATTTCGGTATTTAAAAACCATTCACTTTGAGCTAAATAAACAGGATTAGCATCTTTATCTTCTGCTGAATTCTGTTGTTTGTAACGTAAAAAATCTGCTAATTTTTCTGGACTTTTACTAGTTAACCAACAAGCTTTGTAAAATGGTAAAGTTCTAAACTCACAAGCAGCACCGTATTCTTGAAGTAAACGGTATTGAATTACTTCGAACTGTAATTCTCCAACACAACCAATGATTTTTTTATTTCCGCCAAATTGGGTAAACAATTGTGCCACACCTTCATCTGTTAACTGGCTAATACCCTTTTCCATTTGTTTGGTTTTCATAGGATCTTTGTTAACCAATTCCTTGAAAATTTCTGGCGAGAAAGTTGGGATACCTACAAAATAAAAATCTTCTCCTTCTGTAAGTGTATCTCCAATTTTAAAATTACCTGTATCGAACAAACCCACTACATCTCCAGCAAATGCATCTTCAATAACATCTTTACTTCGAGCCATAAAAGAATATGGATTACTAAAACGCATATCCTTGTCTAAACGAACATGGTGAAAATATTTATTACGCTCGAACTTTCCACTACAAACACGCATAAATGCAATCCTATCGCGGTGTTTAGGATCTAGGTTGGCATGTATTTTAAAAATAAAACCACTAAACTTATCTTCTTCTGCAGCAACAGTTCTTGTAGAAGTCTCTCTACTTTTAGGGATTGGCGCAATTTGTATAAATGCATCCAACATTTCCTTTACACCAAAATTATTTACCGCACTACCAAAAAATACTGGCGCAATTTTTCCTTCTAAATAATCTGATGCATTTAATTGACCATATACGCCATCAATCAATTCTACATCTTCTCTTAATTGAGCAGCATCTCTTTCACCAACTTTTGCATCTAATAAAGTATCCGATAAATTACTAATTGAATAAACATCTTCGTCATCATCTTCTGCTTTAGTACTGGCAGTAAATAATCGTAAATTTTTATCGTGCAAATTATACACTCCTTTAAATTCCTTACCACTATTAATAGGCCAAGTCATTGGATGTAAAGAAATTTTTAATTCATTTTCTATTTCTTCTAATAAATCGAATCTGTTTTTACCGTCTCTATCCATTTTATTAATGAACACAATCACTGGCGTATCACGCATTCTACAAACTTCCATTAATCGGCGTGTTTGTGCTTCAACCCCATTAACACTATCAATTACCAAAATAACACTGTCAACTGCAGTTAAGGTACGATAGGTATCTTCCGCGAAATCTTTGTGACCTGGTGTATCTAATAAATTAATAGAAATTCCTTTGTATTCAAATGTCATTACAGATGTTGCAACAGATATACCACGCTGTCTTTCAATTTCCATGAAATCACTAGTTGCATGCTTTTTAATTTTGTTGCTCTTAACAGCTCCTGCCACTTGAATGGCACCACCAAACAACAAAAACTTCTCAGTAAGTGTCGTTTTACCAGCATCAGGGTGTGATATAATGGCAAAAGTTTTTCGCCTACTTATTTCTTTCTCGTATTTCATGAATGATCCAATTGCTTTTCTAGGCGCAAAGGTAAGGTTTGAGTTTTGTTTTAATGAGGCAATTGATATATATTAAATTTACTATATATTGTATGTAAATGCATAGTTTAAATTAAACTTTAAAATGATGAACAAACAGTATGAAAAATGATTGAATTGCAACATTGAACGTTAATATTTGGTTACAGAAATAGAGAATATGATTAAAGCAATGATAGTTTGGTATGTTTATACTTTAAACAGAAAATCAAATGAGAATTATCCTTTTGTTTACTTTTATTTATTTAGGAACTCCAAGCACCAATGCTCAAGGCTTAAAAAACTTAATTAAAAAAGCAACATCCATAGATAGTAATATTCAGCAAGTATCAAAGGGAACTAATTTATTACAACAAAATGATATTGCTACTGGGTTAAAAGAAGCCTTACAAATTGGCACAGAAAAGAGTATTAAAAACTTATCGAGTATAGATGGTTTTTTTGGAAATGCCGCATTAAAAATATTAATGCCTCCAGAAGCAGAAAAGATAGAAACTTCATTAAGAAAAATAGGCCTAAACAAACAAGTAGACGAAGCTATATTATCGATGAATAGGGCTGCAGAAGACGCCTGCAAATCGGCAGTGCCAGTTTTTGTTGCTGCTATTAAACATATTTCATTTGACGATGCTATTGGAATATTAAAAGGCAATGATGACGCAGCAACATCTTACCTAAAAAATAAAACGAGTATTGAATTAACTAATCAGTTCAAACCTACTATTGAAGCCTCTTTACAAAAAGTTGGGGCAACTAAAAACTGGAATACAATTATTACGCAGTATAATCGATTTACACTTAAAAAAATCAATCCAGATTTAACTGCTTATGTAACAGAAAGAGCCTTGATGGGTATTTTTTCACAAATAGCAATAGAAGAAAAAAATATTAGAAAAGATCCTTTGGCTAGATCTACTGATGTATTAAAAAAAGTGTTTGGAAATAATGCAAGCAAGTAATATTATTAAACAACACTAACCACTCCCTCTAATTTATTGGTTTTTTGAACAATGCTTCTAATTTGAATATCTAATTCATTTGCACTTTGAATAAGATGCTCTAATATATCTTGATTAGCTATTGTTTTATTATTGTTTAGCACTTCTATTACGCCCAAAATATTTGCTAAAGGCCTACGAATTTCATGAGATTGTATAAATGCAATATCTCTTAAAGTAGCATTTTGTTGTTTTAATTTTTCTTGCACTAATACTTCATCAGTAACATTTCTTGCAGTTCCAATTAATTGCATCACTTTACCCATAGAAGATTTTCTAACAATGGCATGTGCTTCTACAAATCTTACTAAACCTTTATTGGTATTAATTCTAAAGATAATAGTTACAATTCCTTTTTTTCCAGTTGTAAGATCAGAAACAATTCTAAATACCATGGATTTGTCATCTGGATGAATTTGTTTTTTCCAAATTTGAAAAGGCGTATCATTGGCATTTCTATTAAACCCAAAAATATCAAACATGGTTGCATCCCAAATAACCTGTTTGTTGCTTAAATTAATTTCCCAAATACCAATTTTTGCAGAATCAGTAGCTAGTGTAAGGCGTTGCAATAATTCGGCCTGGTTATTTTGTAGGTTCTTTCTATTTGTTATGTCATTACCAATGCACATAAATCCTAAATAATTACCATCATCATCATGTAATGGATTACAATCAATTTCTAAACAGAATAATTGACCGTTTTTACTGGTACTATTTATTTCTTCTTTAAACGAAGTTTTTGTAATAATATGGTCCTGAAATTTTTTATGAATGCTTGGTTCATTATTATTTTCTTGAATAGTGAACCCCATTTTTTTCCCAATCAATTCCATTGAACTATATCCTGTAATGGTAGTAACTGCCTGATTTATCCAAATGATATTTTCATTTGCATCTGTAATAATTACAGGATTATTAGTTGATTCAGCTATTAATGATAAACGCTTTATTTCTAATTTACTTTTAGCTAATTCATATTGATTATTTATTTGAGCTGTAATATCAAAAATAGAACCATCAATATAGGCTTCGGCGTTATTATCATTTACAAATTGCCCTCTTTCACAAACCCATTTTATTTGCCCGTCTTTATGTTTTATTCTGTATGAAATTTCATACGGCTCAAAAGATACAATTGCTTTAGAAATAGATGATTTTACAATGGCTCTGTCTTCTTCTAGAATTAATCGGTCAAATCCATTTGTTCTATTTAATAGAAAATGAGCGGTTGTATAGCCGGTTAGTTTAAAAATTTCACTACTTATAAATACAATTGAATTAGTTGTATCATTAAGTCTTCTAAATATGGTACCTGGAATATTTTTAATTAATGAAACATATTGAGAATGATTCATTTTTATAGATGGTTCAGATATACTTTTATTAGATTCATCTATACTTTGTTGATATCTATCTTTATTAGTAATATCAAATCCTACGCAAACAAATCCATAAGGTTGATTATGTTCGTTTAACAAACATTTAATTTCCCATTGCGTCCAATTATAATCATTATTAGAAAGGGCTTTTCTTACAGTAATACCAACTGCTTGAGTAGGATCTTTAATACTAAATTTTGCTGCTTCATTACAATAACTAACGTCTTTATTAAAAACCGTAGCACTAAAATGGTTGCCTATAAGTTTGTCTGAAACGAAAGTGAAATTTTCTTGAAATAATTTATTTACATAAAGATACGCCCCGCTCAAATCTGTAATAACTACAGAAAAGATGCGCGAATACAATAATTGTTGCGGAAGTAGTTTGTCTACTTGCAATGTATTCATTAGGGGTAATGTTTTAAAATGAATAGAATGTATTTAATAGATTTATTAGTTTTTATACAAACGTTAACAGTTGTACAATAATTAAAAAACATATTAAAAACTTCTAACTCATCTAAAGTAGTTCATATCACTTGTTTTAAACATTTATTGCTTAATAATTTATATAAAATACAAACTTGTTTGTATGAAAAAAGGGCTAAAACAGCCCTTTTTAATAGTATCAATAAAATATTTTAAAACAATTAAATATCTATCGCTTCTCCATAAGCCATGGCTGTTGCTTCTTTTAAAGCTTCGCTCATTGTTGGATGCGGATGAACTGCATTTAAAATTTCGTGTGCAGTGGTTTCTAATTTTCTTGCAACTACAGCCTCAGCAATAATTTCAGTAACATTACTACCAATCATATGGCAACCTAAAAACTCGCCATATTTTGCATCATAAATAACTTTTACAAATCCTTCAGTAGCACCTGAAGCACTTGCTTTTCCACTAGCCATAAAAGGAAACTTACCAATCTTTAATTCATAGCCTGCTTCTTTAGCAGCTTTTTCTGTCATACCAACGCTGGCAATTTCTGGTGTGCAATAAGTACAACCAGGAATATTACCATAATCCATTGCTTCTGGTAAATGTTGTATTTTCTTTTCGTTGTATCCAATAAATTCTGCAGTATTAATTCCTTCTTTACTAGCAACGTGCGCAAGGGCTTGACCAGGAGAACAATCGCCAATTGCATAAATACCAAGCATTGATGTTTGGTTGTATTTATCAACAACTATTTTTCCTTTTTCTGTTTTAATACCTAATTCTTCTAATCCAATATTTTCAATATTAGAAACAACACCTACTGCACTTAGTACAATATCCGCTTCTAATATAATTTCGCCGTTTTGTGTTTTTACTTTTGCTTTTACACCAGTTCCGCTAATATCAACAGATTCAACAGAAGCATTGGTCATAATATCAATGCCTTGTTTTTTATATTGTTTCTCTAATTCTTTAGAAATGTCTTCGTCTTCTACAGGAACTATTCTTGGTAAAAATTCAACAATAGTAACTTTAGTACCCATACTATTATAGAAATAAGCAAACTCAACTCCTATTGCTCCACTACCAACTACAATCATTGATTTTGGTTGTGTAGGCAATACCATTGCTTCGCGATAAGCAATAATTTTTTTGCCATCAATTGGTAAGTTTGGTAATTGTTTTGCACGTCCACCAGTTGCAATAATAATATGCTTTCCTTCTACTATTTGTTTAGAACCATCTGCTGCAGTAACTTCTACTTGACCTTTGGCTTTTAATTTACCAAAACCCATTACTACATCAATTTTATTTTTCTTCATTAAAAACTGAACACCCTTACTCATTTTTTCTGCTACACCCCTACTTCTTTTTATTACACCAGAAAAATCGTGTTGAATATTATCTGCAGTAATACCATAGGCCTTACTGTGTTTTACATAATCATATACCTGTGCACTTTTTAATAGCGCTTTTGTTGGAATACATCCCCAATTTAAACATACACCACCTAAACTTTCCTTTTCAATAATGGCAACTTTAAAGCCTAATTGAGATGCACGAATTGCTGCAGGATATCCTCCAGGTCCACTTCCTAAAACGATAATATCGTATGCCATAACTGGTTTATTATTGGTTGAAAATTAATAACATTAAGACTTTCCAATTGTTTGAACTGTCTAAATTGGATGCGAAAATACTTGCAAATGGTCAAACTAAAAAAGAGAGTTGCTAAAATATAGTCAAAAACTACTCAAACATGATACGAATGGTTTGGTAAAACCACTTATTTTCCATGGCTGCTCTACCCTGTTGCATTTGCTCATTAAATACTTGCAATCCAAATAAACCAGCCATATTACCATTTCTAAGCGCTAATTCTAAATAACCAGCCGAATTAAACCAAGCCAATTTTTCGGTTCCTGGAACATCGGTATAGTTCATGCTAATTTCTTCGAAAGCTTCATTGCGTCTAAAAAATATCTTGAACTTCCTTGAATTCTTGTTGAGTTCAAACTCTTCTTTTGTAATATTAATAATTACGTTTTCGAAACTATCTATAAATAAAATCTGTCCTTCCATCCAATTAGGCCCAATGGTAGGACGTAATGGGTATCTTTCAACAATTGGCTTTGGCGTAGCTCCTTTAAACTTAATTGACTTATCTGTACTATTAATAACAATACTTTCGGCTATTAGCTGTGTTAATTCTAACAAAGTGTTTTGGCCTTTTACAGGAATGGCCATAATTTCTTTAGGAACTTCACCAGTTATCATGGTAAGTATGCCATTATCCGGACAAATAATTACTTGTTGTTTGTATCTGGCAACTAAAAATTGCTTGGGAGGCGTTTCGTATAAATTGATTAAAACTAAATGAAAACTTCCTGGGGGATAATATTTAAAGGCGTTTCCGCAAATGTAAGCAGCTTGTGGAAAATTGGTTTGCGACAAATAATGTGTGATATCATTAATAACAAAACTCGAATCTATAGATAGGAATTGTCCTTTAATGGCACCAACGAGATAATCCCGTTGACCAATATCAGTTGTCAGCGTTAAAATGGGCATTATAATGTTACAAACGAAGAAATAAATTATTTATTTCACCAATTGCCCATTATTAAAGAAAAATTTATTGACCAATTTATCGGCTAATGAAGGAAAGAAACGATTTAAAAACACAGTTCGTTTTCCCGTAAAGGTTAATACTAAGGTTCTTTTCTTTTTTTCAATGGCTTTAATGATGTGAAGGGCACATTCATTAGACGACATCATATCGGCCTCATCCATTGGAGATTCTCCTTGAGATTTGCCAAATTTATTTAGAGCAGCATTTCTAATATTAGAGGTTGTAAAACCTGGGCAAACCCACATAACGTTTGTTCCTGAGTTTAAAAGTTCGGTTCTTAATGACTCTAACCAGCCGTTTACAGCAAATTTTGAAGCAGAATAACCAGAACGTCCGGGTAATCCACGATATCCTGCTATAGATGAAACACCAACAATTGTTCCATTATTATTTAAAACATGTGGTAATGCAAATTTGGTACAATATACCGTTCCCCAAAAATTGATGTCCATTACTTTACGAATTGTATCTAATTCTACATCAACAACCAATGATCGCATAGAAACACCTGCATTATTAATTAATATATCAATGGTTCCAAAAGATTTAATAACTGCATCAATGAATTGTTTGCATTCTTGTTCTTTACTAACGTCGGCAGTATGAATTAACAAAGGCTTGCCCGAATAAGTTGATTGCAATTGATACAACTTATCGTAATTCCTTCCACAGGTAGCCACTTTAGCACCTAATTGAATGAAATTATCTACTAATGCTTTACCAATACCTTCAGATCCTCCGGTAATTACAACAACTTTATTTAAAAAAACTGACATAGACATATGTGTATAAGTTGCAAAAATAAGGACTAAAAAATTTAATATTCTACAATACTGTGGGTAACTACTATTAAAATAATTAATTAAAAATTTGGCTGTCTTTGAAAATCTCCTATTTTTGCACTCCCAAAGACGAAAGGAGATTGCTGAAAAGCATCAAATAACGTTCGATTCGGTAGCTCAGTTGGTAGAGCAATACACTTTTAATGTATGGGTCCTGGGTCCGAGTCCCAGCCGGATCACTTCTAAAACCGTTCAGCTTTAAGTTTGAACGGTTTTTTTATGCAATTATCTTAAAGACTTACTTAAAATAGCAGATTTTTTTCTTCATTTAAGAATTCTATATGAAAAATAGAAATTGGTTAATCCCGGCAGATATCCCGGCATTTAACATACTCTCCAACAAAAATCCTTATTTTCAATTATGGATAAACAAATCACGCTGTCTGATTTAGCAAAAATGCTAAACCTCTCCACTTCAACCATTAGTAGGTGTTTGCGTAATGCACCTGATGTTAATCCTATAACAAAAAAAAAGGTATTAGAACTTGCTAGTGAATTAAACTACGAACCAAATAAACTAGCACTATCGCTATTAAACAAACAAACAAATATTATTGGTGTAATTGTTGCAAACCTAGATTATGTGTTAGCAACCATGGTAAAAGGAATTGATGAAGTAGCATTAGAAGCTGGATATACAGTAATGGTTTGTCAGAGTAATGAAAGTTATGGCAGAGAATTAGTAAATACCAGCAGACTTTTAGATAGTTTGGTGGATGGATTTATAGTATCTGTATCTAGTGAAACAAAAATGTATGACCATTTAAAAAAAATACAAACAAAAAATAAACCACTGGTTTTATTCGACCGATTAGCAGCTGGTTTAATTGCACCAAAAGTAAGACTCGATAATATTGCAGGCGGAAGATTAGCTACACAACATTTAATTGATCAAGGATATAAAAAAATTGCTGTGTTAGCAGGTCAAGAAAATTTAGACATCAGTAATAAAAGATTAGATGGTTATTTAGAAACTTTAAAGAAAAATAAAATAAAATTCGATAAAGATTTAATTGTTCATTGCGACTTTAATCAAGACTATGCATACCTAGCAACCAAAGAATTGTTGAGTATGAAAAAGAAACCAGATGCCATATTTACTATCACCGATCGTATGGCAATTGGCGCTATGTTAGCCATAAAAGAAAAAGGCCTTTCAATGCCAGATGACATAGGTTTAATTGGCTTCAATAATGAACCAATTACAAAATTAGTTACCCCATCTATTTCAAGTATAGAACAACCTGCATTTGAACTAGGAAAAGTGGCTGCAAAACTATTGATAGAAGTAATGAATAATGAGGCAGATTTAAGCAATAGAGAAATTGTTTTAGAACCTAAGATATTTGTTAGAGAATCGAGCAATAAGAGGCGAATTTAGTTTAACAATTTGCACGTCATATTATAATTTTTTATCTTTTAAAGCGAATATTACTACACAAAACATTAAATATTAGAAATTTTTTAATATTTTGAATGCTTTATTATTATTACATCTTATAGAATTTATACTACATGTAATTCTATAATTAGCAAATTTTGTAGTACTTATTACTACACACTACATTAACCTACCCTACATAATTAATGTTAAAATGTTACAACTGTAGCATTATATATATTGTTATTTCACCTGTCTAATTATTTTTTTGAAATCATTAAAAAATGTTGAACAAAATAATAAGATAGACCCCACTGAATTTATTCATATAAACTACAGTTATGAGGGTGAAATTTTACAGCAATTTAAAGGAGCGTATTATTATTAATAATAATGCAAATTCTAATAGTCGTTTTAATAAATATTTATTTGCTTTAGCAATATCATTTGTTGTGTTTTTTAATGCAATAATTGCGCAAATTGACATTTCAAATACCAAACAATTTTATTCATTTAACAATTCATTTTCTAACTCTAATTTTTCTAAAAAATCTGCGTTTAGTTTAGTTGATAAATATAATATAAGTAAGGATAGTAGTATTGAGAATAGGCATTTTGATGAAGCGTTTAACGTACCACATGATTTGCCTTATTTTACTAGTAGTTGTGTTGAAGGAACTGTGAATAGATTTACAGGCTCTTTCCACTCAGATTTATATATTGGAGATTCTAGTGGAACAAATATATTATATGCTTGGGGTGCTAGTATGAACACGTATGCAGGAACAGTTGCTTCGAGTGGATCAGATACTTATATCCCTAGTAGAGTATACTCTCCATTTTATACTGGAATTCCTTATGAAGTTAGATCAGCTTATCCAAACAGTAAAAATGTTCTAGGATTTAGAACAAGTACAAAATTGTACATATTTGGTGATGCTGCAGGAATTAGTATACTAACAAGTTATAATGGATTTGGAGGTGGCAGTATTAATGCTTCAGCATCTGATGTAACTTCAAAACTACCTTCAGGAGTTGCAATTACTGATATAGCAAAATTTGAAATTTCAACATCTGCAATTGCAATTGTTACCAAAACTGGTAATGTGTACATGTTAACTAAAGCAGCATATTTAGCTGGTGATAATACTACTAATCCTGGTAGTAATAAATATTCTGGTACAATAGCTACTTCTACTAGTGCTAGTAATGTTACATCCTCAACACAATTTACAATATCAACAAAGCCTTCTCTAACTGTGGGGTCTTCAATATCTATTGTAAACGCTTCAAAATCTTCCGAAATTATTACCGGAACAATTAATACTTATGTTCAATCTACAGGTGTATTAACTATTTCAATTAATTCACAAACTGGAACTACTAAAACCACAAGTTGGAATATTAATAGTTTACCTGCTTATGAAACAAATTGGCATCAAGTTAAACTATCAGATGGAACAACACCACTATCTGGTGTTACTAAATTTTCGTTATCGGGTTCAGGTGCATTTGCCTTAACTGATAAAGGAAAAATATATTATTGGGGAAATACAGCAAACGTAAATGGAATTGCAAATACATATAGCAGCAGCACAGGTTACAACTATGCATATGATATGTCTAGTCAAGTACCATCTGGAGTAAATGTTACTGATTTATTGGTAATGGGAAGTTCAACAAATTCTAGTGTGCTTTACATTCTTTGTTCTGATAAAAATGTTTATGCAAATGGATTAAATACAAATGGTTGTTTAGGTATCAATTTGTCTTCACCTGCTTATACTTTTAATGCAACTACTTCTTCTAGTATTGCTCCTACATCTGTAATTTCCACTACAATTTTTACAATAGCTAGTGGCCCAAGTTCTCTAGCTAATGGGACTGTTGTAACTTTTACTAATAAAAATAATGCCGCACAATACGTAACAGGAACAGTTAATACTACAACAATAGTTAGTAGAAAAGTTGAAACAATTAAAATTACCCCAACATCTCCCATTACAGGTGCAACAGCTACAACGACTTGGATTTTAACTTATGGTTTAGTTGACAATACAAGTGGTAACCAAGCAACATTTTCAAAAGTTGTAGACCCTGCTGGTTCAGGATATTTATCAAATATTGTAAAAATAGATGGAAATACACATGCTGATTATTTTACCATTGGTGCTATGGATGCTTCTGGCAATATTTATGGATGGGGCGATAATCAAAGAGATATGTTGCAACAAGATAAGTCAATAGTGTATTTGAATAAACCTAAACAAATTTTCACTACTCTAAATACAGTACCAACAAATTATGTAAACAATCCTGGAAGTGGTTATACAGATTTTGCAATGGCAGGGCACTTTATTATTGCATTTTTTAATAGTAATTCAGTTTCACAATATTGGTATTTAGGGCACAACACAAATGGCTCAATAGGCTATGACCCTGCAAAAGTAATACAACCACCAGGTGTTGAATTTGCTCCAGGCGAAAGTGATGGGAATAATGGAACAATGCTAAATATTCCAGTTTACTTAAACACACCATCTGGAATTACTTTTAACTGTTCAAATACCCAACCAAGAATAACAACAACAGGAACACTAAATGCTTTTACAACATGTGCGAATACAGCATCTTCAACACAAAGTTTTTCAGTATCTGGAGTATATTTAAGTACAAATATTACAATTACAGCACCTACAGGTTTTGAAGTTTCTACATCTCCAAGTTCTGGTTTTGCAACATCCGCAACATTAACACCATCAGGTGATATTGTTTCATCCACAACAATTTATGTAAGACTAGCAAGTGCTAATTCAAGTCCTTCTTCTGATAATATCACTTGTGAATCTTCACCTGCAACCACACAAAATGTGGCTGTTTCAGGAACTGTAAATCCGCTACCAACTGCCTATACAGTAACAGGTGGCGGTGCCTATTGTTCTGGCGGAACTGGATCTGCTGTTGGGTTAAATAGTTCACAAACAGGAGTAAATTATCAATTACAATTAGATGCTGTTAATGTTGGTACAGTAGTTGCAGGAACAGGTTCTGCAATAAGTTTTGGAAATAAAACAAGTGCAGGAACTTATACAGTAATTGCAACTAATGCTACTTCTAGTTGTGCAATTTCAATGACTGGAAGTGTAATTGTTTCTATAACTAGTTTACCAACAATTAATGATGTTACTGGTACAACCACAATTTGTAATGGAAGTTCAACAACATTAACGGCAACATCAGGCGCAACAAGTCCTGTATACAATTGGTACGATGCATTAACTAATGGAAACCTTTTAAATACAGGAAATATTTATACACCATCACCAACTTCAACAACTAGTTATTATGTTGCTGTAACTGCTAATGGATGTGCATCAAGTCCAAGAACTACAAAAATTATTACAGTAAATCCTATACCAACTATTAGTGGTATTACAGGAAATGCAACATGTTATGGTAATACGGCAACACTTACTGCAAGTAGTAGCAATAGCAGCCCAACCTATTCTTGGTACGATGCTTTAACTGGAGGAAATCTTGTTGGAACTGGCAATCCACTTACAACAGCTAATTTAATAATTGGCACTAATTATTATGCCTCTGTTACAAGTGCTGGTTGTAATGCAAGTGCAAGAACTTTAACTGCAGTAACTATTAATCCATTACCAACAGCGTCTAATGCAGTGGGTGCTTCCAGAACTGGAGCTGGCACTTTAAATATAAGTGCCTCTGCTTCTGATGGAGCAACACTAGATTGGTTTGCTAATATAACTGGAGGCTCTGCTTTAACAAGTAGTAGTTTAAGTTTTACTACTCCAAGTATTTCAGTAACCACTCCTTATTATGCACAAGCACGCAATTCAACAACTAGTTGTATTGCAGCATCAAGACTAGCTGTTGTAGCAACTATAAATGGCACGTTTTCAGCAGGTTCTATTAGTGCTGCCCAAACAATTTGTAGTGGCATAACTCCTGATGCATTTAGTTCAACAACGGATGCTAGTGGTGGAACTGGAACGATATCATATCAATGGCAATCATCTACAGTTGCAGATTTTTCAAGTTCTATTACAAATTTAAATAGCAGTTTTGATGCTTTAAATATTTCATATACACCAGTATCAAGTTTAACGCAAACAAGTTATTATAGAAGAGCAGCAAAAACAACTACACCAGCAGATAGCACAATCTATTCAAATATTATAACGGTAACAGTAAATCCAATTCCTACAATATCAGGTATTTCGGGAACTGCAACAATATGTTCTGGTAACAGTACAACACTTACTGCTAGTTCTTCAAATGGTAGCCCTACTTTTAACTGGTATGATGCAGCAACAAATGGCAACTTATTATACACTGGTGCTGCATATACAACTAGTACCTTAAATTCAGGCGTAACTTATTACGCATCAGTTACTGCAAGTGGTTGTACTTCAACTTCAAGAACTTCTCAAGCAATTACTGTTACAGCATTACCAACAATTAGTTCAGTGTCTGGAACAACAACAATTTGTAATGGAAGTACTACAACGCTTACTGCATCAAGTTCTGCAGGTAGTCCTATTTATGAATGGTATAGTGCATCTAGTGGAGGAACTTCATTACAAACTAGTTCTTCTTTTACTACTCCAGCATTATCTTCAAATACAACCTATTATGTTTCTGTAACTGCTAGTAGTTGTACTTCTAGTGATAGAACTGCAACAAATATTACTGTTAATCCAATTCCCACTATTATTGGCGTAACAGGAACTACTGGAATATGTGCAGGAACAACAACAACTATTACTGCAAGCTCTAGTGCTTCTATGCCAAGTTATAATTGGTATGATGCAGCAACTAATGGAACTTTATTATACAATGGTTCAGCTTTTACTACGCCAACTTTAAATTCAAATAATAATTATTATGTTTCTGTAACAAGCGGAGGCTGTACTTCGGCAAGTAGAACACTATCTGCTATTACCGTTAGCGCATTACCAATAGCAAGTAGCCCAGTTAATAATAATAGAATAGGAAGTGGTCCTGTAATTATCAGTGCAACTGCTTCTTCTAGTGCAACTTTAGATTGGTATAGTGTAAGCACAAGTGGATCAGTATTATCTAGCGGAAATGGTGTTACCACCTATACTACGCCAAGTATTTCTACAACAACTACCTATTATGCTCAAGCAAGATTAAATGCAAGTCCTGGATGTGTTTCTGCTTCAAGAATTCCTGTTGTTGCTACCATTGGGCCGATTGGTCCAGGATCGATAGGATCAACACAAACAATATGTAGCGGCACAACTCCTACTGCATTTACTTCAATTTCTGATGCTAGTTCTGATAATGCAATAACTTATCAATGGAAATCATCAACTGATAATAGCAATTTTACCAATGCTAGTGGGAGTGCCACTTCTGCTACTTATGCTCCTGGTGCATTAACACAAACAACTTATTATAAAAGAGATGCTACTAGTATAGATGGTACTGTTTCTACAAATACTATTACAGTATCAGTAAATGCAGCTGCCGCTATTAGCTCAAGTCCTTCAGCCAGTTCGCAATCATTGTGTATTAATGCAAGCCCTGTTGATTTAAGCGTAACAGCATCAGGAGCTGGATTAACATATCAATGGTACTCTAATGCAAGTCATTCTAATACAGGTGGAACTATAATTGCAGGTGCAACTACTGCTACATACACCCCATTAACAACAGCAGCAGGTACTACTTATTATTATGTAATTGTTACAGGCATTTGTGGCTCAGCAGTTACAAGTAGTGTTTCTGGCGCTATTACTATTAATCCTACTACAGCTATAACTGTTCAACCTTCTACAAGTCCTCAAAATATTTGTTTAAATTTATCTAGTACCTCAATAAGTATTACAGCAGTTGGTGTTGGTTTAACTTATCAATGGTATTCTTCAGTTACTAATTCAAATTCTGGTGGAACTTTAATTGGATCAGCTACTAATAATAGTTATACGCCACTAACTAATGTTGTTGGAAATTTATATTATTATGTAACTGCATCTGGTACATGCGGAAGTACCGTAACAAGTAACGCATCTGGATTAATCAGTATAAAAAGTTTGCCTACTAGTCCTGCAGGAACAGATAACTCAAGAATAAATACAGGTACAGTTACTATTTCTGCAGCACCAGGTTCTGGAGAAGTAATTGATTGGTATGATGTAGAAACCGCAGGTAGTGTATTATCTACAGGATCTAGTTTTACTACTCCTTCAATTTCAGTTACAACTCCTTACTATGCAACTGCTCGTAATAGCACAACAGGTTGTATTTCCGCAACAAGAACTCTAGTTACAGCTACTGTAACAACAGGTATGCCAAATATTACTGTATCAACTATGACTGCATTGTCTAGTTGTTTGGGAACTGCATCTGCAGAACATAGTTTTACAATTTCTGCTACTGAATTAACAAATGACATTACAATAACAGCACCATCAGGTTATGAAATAACTACTACATCTGGTTCTTTATATAATACAAGTATTACAATTAGTCGTGGTTCAGGAACTGTTAGTAGTAGAGCAATTTATGTACGTTTAACAAGCAGTGCAACAAACGGTAATTCAGGAGATATTTCTTGTGTATCAACAGGAGCAACAACTAGAAATGTTGCAACAGGATCTGCAACTGTTAGTGCTTTAAGTGTTGGTGGATCTATTAGCACAAACACATCAGTTTGTAGTGGTACAAATAGTACTTTATTAACTTTAAGTAGTTATACTGGATCTATTACTAAATGGCAATCTTCTACAGTATCTAATTTTAGCAGTGATGTTACTGATATAGTTAATACATCAACAACAAATACTGCTACAAATCTTATTACTACAACTTATTACAGATCTGTTATTACAAGTGGGCTTTGTAGTGCTGCAAATAGTTCAATAGTTACAGTTACAGTAGATCCAATTTCTGTAGGTGGAGATATTAGTGGTTCTACAACAGTTTGTACTGGTACAAATAGTTCATTATTAACTTTAAGTGGACACACAGGATCTATTACTAAATGGCAATCTTCTACAACAGCAGATTTCTCTGGTACAGTATCTGATATTTCTAATACTTCTACAACTTTAACGGCAACAAATCTTACAACAACAACTTATTATAGAGCAGTAATTAAAAGTGGGTCTTGTAGTGAATCATATAGTTCAACTGCTACAATTACAGTAAATACAGTTAGTATAGGAGGTTCAATTAGTGGAGGAACAACTGTGTGTAGTGGAACAAATAATACTTCATTAAATTTAAGTGGACATACAGGAACTATCACTAAATGGCAATATTCTAGTTTTGCAGATTTCAGTGGAACCCCAACTGATATAATTAACACTTCAAATAGTTATAGTGCTACTTCCCTTTCTGCTACCACTTATTATAGAGCAGTAATTAAGAATGGCGTATGTGCAGTTGCAAATAGCAGTGTAGTAAGTATTGCTGTTGATGATGTAAGTAATGGAGGACTCATAACAGGAAGTGCTAGTTATTGTACTGGAGTTAGTAATAGTACAAATTTAAGTTTAAGTGGATTTACTGGAAACATCAGTAAATGGCAATCTTCTAGCTTTGCTGATTTCAGTACACCTACAGATATATCAAATACTTCAAATAGTTTAACTGCAAGTTCTATAAATACTACTACTTATTATAGAGCTATCGTTTCAAATGGAGTTTGTACAGCAGCAAATAGTAGTGCTGGAATTATTACAATTAATCCTGTATCTGTTGGAGGTACCATTGCTGGTGATGCAAATCTCTGTAGTACTACAAATAGTACTGATTTAACACTTAGTGGAAATACAGGAGATATACAATGGCAATCTTCAACAGATAATGCAAATTTCACTGACGTCACTGGAGAAACCAGTACAACATATACTGCAACAAATTTAACTGTAACCACTTATTTCCGAGCTGCTGTTACTAGTGGAACTTGTAGTGTTTCATATAGTTCCACTTCAACAATTAATGTTAACACTCCTACTGCACCTTCAGTTGTTGTTACAAATAATTGTAATGGAACTTCTTTACTAACAGCAACTTCATATACAGGAACTTTACTTTGGAGTAATGCTGCAACAACAACTTCAATAACTGTTAGTGATGCTGCTACTTATACAGTTACACAAACTGTTGTAGGATGTACTAGTTCTGCAGGGTCAGGTATTTCAGCACCAAAAACGGCACCTACTGCAACAATTAGTGCAGGTAGTTCCACTACTTTTTGTACCGGTGGTTCTGTTCTATTAACTGCTAGTACTGGTGCTTCTTATTTATGGAGTACTGGTGCTACAACTTCAGCCATTACTGCCTCTACAACTGGATCTTATACAGTAACTGTTACCAATGGAAATGGTTGTAGCGCAACTTCAAGTGCTACTAATGTTACTGTCAATTCTTTACCTACTGCAACAATTAGTGCAGGTAGTGAAACAGAACTTACTTGTACTACAACTGCCATTAGTTTAACTGCTACTGGTGGTGTGTCTTACTCTTGGAGTAATGGTACTTCTGTTGTTGGAACATCTGCAACATTGAGCGTTACTTCTCCTGCAACTTACACCGTTACTGTAACAGGTTCTAATGGTTGTACTAATACTGCATTTCAATCAATCACTCAAAATATTACAGCGCCTAGTGCTGCAATAACAACACCATCTGAAACAGAAATTACTTGTACAACACATGCTATTAGTTTAACTGCTAGCGGTGGTGTGTCTTATTCTTGGAGTAATGGTACTTCTGTTGTTGGAACATCTGCAACATTAAGTGTTACTTCTCCTGCA
>CAIKZP010000016.1 GCA_903831935.1 uncultured Bacteroidota bacterium
CTTTGTTTGAACCGGGTAAACCCCTTACCAGTAAAGCCTTTCCAGGGAGTGCGCCTATTGATGTTACTAATTTTTTTTCTAATAAAGTTCTTTGTGGTTCAGGGCCTGATAATAAAAAACAATATTGAAACTCAATTGCATAATTATTATTTTCTAACCTTGATAATAAGCCAATATATTTTACTGGTATCTTGGGCATGACAGTTGGGTGAGATAATTCACCCGCTAAATTTTTAGACCCAGCAATATCCGGAACCCAACAAACAGTATACTGATTAATAAAATAATAATTTATTTTTTGCAGCATTTTCTCGGCCCAAACTAGCGGAGCTTTAATGGTTAATTGGTGCGTGATAAAAACACAGGGTACTAATTTTGTGTGCAATCCAAAACGATTGTCTGAAATAACCAAATCAATTTTTTCTGAAACAATTATTTTTTGCAACCAAGCATTTTCTGTTGAAATAGTTTGCACAATACGCGGCAACTGTTTTAATAATTGCCAAAATAAACCCGCACCTGTTTTTGCATATTTTATTTCATAGCCCTTAAGTGTAAGGCTTTTTATGGTGGGAAATTCTTTTGCCAACAACACGGCTGGCACGCCATCTGCTGCAATCACCACTTCATACCCATTTGCCAATAGCGCGTGAATGATAGGAATACACCTTGTAGCATGTCCTAAACCCCAGTCTAATGGGGCAATTAAAACACGGCGTATGTTAATATTTTCAAACAATTCTAGGCTTTAATTAGTTTTATAAGGTAAATCAGTACTTTAGAATTTCTTATGCGCCTAAAAATAAACCAATTAATCGTTTTACTCTTATTGATTTCGCTAATTGTTAGTTCCTGTGGAATACTAAACAAAAGTAAATCGCCAGTAGGATGCGGCTGTCCTACGCACAAATGGAATGAACTACATTAAAACAGCTGTTTTATAAACTATGATTCCCTTTTCAATAAGCTGCTTACAATATGGGAGGTTTGAAAATAAAAAAGAGGTGGCTGCTCTTTTAAAAGCAATAACCACCTCTTTAACCTATTCCTAGATTTTTACTTTATCGATTTATAATCTTTAAATAATTTAATAGGCGTTGCTTCTGCTAGTGCACGATAGCCTTTCCAAGAAGGACCTTCAAAAAAATCATTCGTGTGTTTTACAACATCAAGCACCATTTTTTCTGCATCCAACATGAGTCTATCTTCTTGTTCGCCTGGGATAGTTTTTTTACCAAGTGCTGTAAAGCGTGCTTCAGATAACACACTGTTTACGGTTACTTGCGGAATATTTCCATAACCCTGTTTGTCTTGAGCCTTACCATTTAATTGCTCACGAATAATTTTAATCGTGTCTTGCATTTGTTTGGTTAACTTTTTTAAAGTATCGGATTGTTTTTGATCCATGCTTGCATAATTGGCTTCAATCTTTTTAATCACCTCATCTGCTTCTGTTAAGCGCTCGGTTAAGTCTACTAATTTTAGCGCAGAGATGTCCATTCTGTCATTCGCTTTTCTTAACGCATCTCTCACTTCTTTTGGTGTTGGTGCATTCGGATCGTCGTTAACAGTAACCATGGTGCTGTCTTGATTGTCTTTACCCAAACTCATTACCACTTTATAGGTTCCTGGATCTACTTGAAATCCACCTGGCTCATCTGCATTACGACCACCAGCGCCACCACGGCCGCCTCCACCACCTCGTCCGCCACCGGCTCCTGCAGTTCTAATTCCTTTTCCTTCCATCCCCCAATAAAAACGGTTGAAACCTGTATCGGCCTTGGCTTTCAGAGAACGCACTTGCTTGTTATTGGCATCAAATATTTTTACAGAAACAGTATCTGATAATTTTAATTTTCCAGTATCAGACGCTAATTTGTTTACATAAAAACTCATAGCCGCACCGCGTCTTCTATTTTCTCCTTCATAACTTCCCCAAATAGAATATTCAATACCTGCAGCATTTTTAATATTTGCTTGGTAGGCTTGCGGCGATTCAAAAGCAGTTAATTTATTACTGAATGCAAGGCCTTTATTGGCTGCTAATTTTCTTAACGGACGAATATCATCTAGTATCCACAAAGCTCTACCAAAAGTGGCAATCACCAAATCGGCTTCTCTTTCTTGAATAGCAAAATCGTAAGTAGACACAGAAGGGTAGCCATTTTTAAATTGCTGAAAACTACTACCGTTGTCGAGGCTAATAAAAAGTCCTTGCTCTGTTCCAACAAAAATTAAATTCGGTTCTGTAGGATCTTGTAACACCGTTAACGCATAACCGGTTACTTTTTTCTCGTCTACCATACGCGTCCAAGTTTTTCCAAAATCGGTGGTTCTAAAAATATAGGGTTTCATATCGCCGCGACGATAATCATTCACAACCACAAAAGCTTCTGCTGCATTGAATCGAGAGGCACGAATTTGAGGCACCCATCCACCTGCTGGAAAGCCTGGAATTTTACCCCTGAAATTGGTCCAGGTTTTTCCGCCGTCTTTGGTTAATTGTACATTACCATCATCGGTTCCTACCCAAATAATATCTTTTTCTTTGGCAGATGGTTCAATACACATGATGGTGCAATAATTTTCTGCACCAGTAATATCAATTGAAATACCCCCGTTTTTAGACTGGTCTATTTTAGCACTATCATTGGTAGTTAAGTCTGGAGAAATCGTTTGCCAAGAAGCCCCTTTATTGTTACTCTTGTTTACAAATTGACTACCATAATAAATGGTTTTTTTATCGAAAGGATCTTGTGCAATAGCCGCGTTCCAATTAAATCGCTGACGGGTTTTCATGTCTAAACGTGGAGGACGAATACTCCAGTCTTCGCCAGTTGCCATATTGTATCGGCTTAAACTTCCGCCTTGACTCATAGCATAGACCCAATTAGGATCTTCAGGATCTGGAACTACATCAAAACCATCTCCACCACTTACCCCTTGCCAATACGCATTACGAATACCACTTTGTACCCAAACATATGCCGGACCATTCCAACTACCGTTGTCTTGCAAACCACCCATTACATGATATGGTAATTGGTTGTCTACATTAATATGATAAAATTGACCGAGTGGTAATTTTTCATCGAACTGCCAAGTTCTTCCACGATCATGCGAAATACCTATGCCACCATCGTTTCCATCAATAATAAAATTAGCATCGTACGGATGAATCCACCAAGCGTGGTGGTCTGGATGAATACCACTATATGGAATCACTGATTTAAATGTTTTTCCCGCATCTTCACTAACGGTAACCATTTGGTTTACATTGTACAAACGATTTTCGTTTTTAGGATCTACAGAAATATCCTGAAAATAAAACGCACGATTGGTTACAACACTTGCTTCGCTATTCACTAATTCCCATTTCAAACCACCATCATCAGATTTGTATAATCCATTTTTTGTGGCTTCAACCATTGCATAAATTCTGTTCGGATCAGATCGACTAATACTAATACCAATTCTACCATATTCACCTTCTGGCAAGCCGTCTTCTTTACCTAATTTTTTAAAGGTTTTTCCGCCGTCGTAAGTAATATATAAACCACTTCCAGATCCGCCACCTTTTAAACTCCAAGGTGTGCGTTTGTGTTGGTACATATTTACCAATAGTTTGTTAGGATTAGCAGGATCCATTACCATATCACCAACACCGCTGGTATCATTGGTATGTAAAATTAATTTCCAGCTATCGCCTCCATCGGTTGATTTGTAAACGCCACGCTCGGCATGTTCTATAAATGGATTGCCCATTACACCGGCATATACAATATTAGGATTGGTAGGATCAATAATAATGCGATGGATATTTCTGGTTTTTTGCAAACCCATACATTTCCAGGTTTTTCCGCCGTCTAAACTTTTATAAATGCCTTCGCCCAAGCTCACAGAATTTCTAGGATTTCCTTCACCTGTTCCTGCCCAAATAACGCTTGGGTTAGATTGAGTGATGGCAACTGATCCAATATTTTGAATAGGTTGTTCGTCAAAAACCGGGGTCCAAGATGCACCACCGTTTTCTGTTTTCCAAACACCACCACTAGCGGTTCCTAAAAAAATAGTGGACGGGTTATTATAAACCGCATCAATGGATGTAACCCTTCCGCTCATGCCTGCTGGCCCAATATTGCGGGGTTTCATGGTTTTAAACTGCTTACTTAAATCTACTGTTTGCGCAGAAACAGAATAGCCAATGCCAAGGGCAAGAACTAATAGTGCATATTTTTTCATGGAAAAGTTTTTGGAAACTGAAATATCGACCAAAAAAAAGCAACCAACAAAAAAGGATGGACGAGTGGATTATTTTTTTTCTTCAAAATCAAGCACAACGCCATTAATGCAATAACGTAAGCCTGTTGGTGGTGGACCATCTTCAAATACATGACCAAGATGGGCCTTGCACCTACCACATTCCACTTCGGTGCGTTTCATACCCAAGGTATTATCTGGCAAATACAAAATAGAGCTTTTGGTAATGGGTTCAAAAAAACTAGGCCAACCGCAACCGCTATCAAATTTGGCATTGCTCTTAAACAAAGGATTGCCGCAGGCTGCACAATAATAAGTGCCTAATTTTTTAGAGGTTTCGAACGGACTTGTAAAAGGTCTTTCGGTTCCTTTTTCGCGCGCAATGGCATATACTTCTGGCGAAAGCAGGTTTTTCCATTCGGTATTTGTTAAAGCCAGTTTACTACTATCGGTATGCGAATAATTAGGATGTGTATTTTTTTTTGATTGGTCCATATTGGTTTTTTTTGAAGGCTGATTTTGAGAATAACAACTTTGTAAACAAAGGATTGCTAAAAAAATACTGAGTAATCGTTTCATTTAATTAGAAATTATTCAAGTTAAAAATAATTAAAACAGACTGGTTTTGGTAGGATAATATTTTCTACTATCTATTTTACAAATCAAGCCAGATATTGTTCTTGTATTGAAATGTTTTTTAAAGTTAGCGTTGTTTGTTAACTATTTTTTAAGCGCAACAACGTATATTTGTTATTCATTCAAGGATAGCAAGTACATGTTTAATATTATTCTTTTCGGACCTCCCGGCAGCGGCAAAGGAACCCAAAGCGAGAAGCTCATCGAAGCATACGGATTAGTCCATTTATCTACCGGTGATATTTTAAGGTCTGAAATTGCCAAAGCCACACCGCTTGGTTTAGAAGCTAAAAGTTTAATGGACCAAGGCCAACTTGTACCTGATGCTGTGGTAATTGGAATGATCCGTTCTGCACTAGATAATAATCCTCAAGCAAAAGGATTTTTGTTTGATGGCTTTCCAAGAACAGAAGCACAAAGTGTTGCACTAGATGCACTTTTACAACAAAAAAATACAGAGATTGGCGTGGTGTTGGCCTTAGAAGTAAGCCAAGACGAATTGGTAAAACGCTTGTTAAACCGTGGTCTTACTAGTGGTCGTAGCGATGATACCAACGAAGCTATTATTAGCAATCGCATTGCAGAATACCAAAACAAAACCACTGTTGTAGCTAATTATTACCGCCAGTTTAATAAAGTGGTAGCCATTAAAGGTGAAGGAACTGTAAACGATATCTTTAGCGCACTAGCTACAGAAATTGACAGCCGCTTAGCAAAATAATTGGTTTTACAAATCATCAAATTCATAGATCGGATCAATATGATCACCAGGCGCTATTTCAAAAACGGGCTTGATAACTCCATCGTGCAAATCATACACCCATCCGTGTATATGCGGCCGTTGGTCTGATTTCCAGGCTTTTTGAACAATAGAAGTTTTGGCTAAATTCATTACTTGTTCTTGTACATTTAATTCCACCAACCTATTTACGCGCGTATCTTCTATTTCAATGGCATCTATTTCTTTGCGATGGATGCGATACACATCTTTAATATTGCGCAACCATTTATTAATAATACCCAAATTATGATTGGTCATTGCTGCACGAACCCCACCACAGCCATAATGTCCGCAAACAATAATGTGTTTTACTTTTAATACTTCCACTGCATATTGTAATACACTCAACATATTTAAATCGGTATGTACTACCATGTTCGCCACATTTCGGTGAACAAAAATTTCACCAGGATTTGTGCCCGTAATTTCATTAGCAGGCACTCGGCTATCACTACATCCAATCCATAAATATTCTGGTTCTTGTAACTCAACCAGCCTCGAAAAATATTCTGGGTCTTGTGCTAGCTTTTTAGAAGCCCAAGCTTTGTTGTGTGCTAATAATTGTTGATACGTGGGCATATTTGATTGTTAGGTCTTACAAAGATAGTATGTAAATAAAAAGCGCTATCCTTTAAATGAATAGCGCTTTACGGAATATTTTTATTTTTAATACTTAAATATTTAATCCGCCGCAAGCGCTAAGTACCTGTCCGGTAATATATGAGCTCCAATCACTGGCTAAAAAAAGCGTGGTATTGGCAATCTCTTCTGCTTTACCAAATCTACCCAATGGTATTTTTTTAAGAAAATCTGCTGCACCATCTCCATCTTTTAAATAATGCGTCATATCTGTTTCTACAAATCCTGGCGCAATGGCATTGCATCGAATATTTCTACTACCTAATTCTAAAGCCACTGATTTAGTAAAACCAATGATTCCCGCTTTAGATGCAGCATAACTACTTTGACCAGCATTTCCACGCACCCCAACAATAGAACTCATATTAATAATGCTACCCGTTTTGGCTTTCATCATTGGACGAATAACTTGTTTGGTCATATTAAACACACTTTTCAAGTTAATATCCATCACATCGTCCCATTGTTCGGCAGTCATGCGCAACAATAAATTGTCTTTTGAAATGCCTGCATTGTTTACACAGATATCTACCGTACCAAATTCTTTTACAACATCATTTACAAAAGATTCGCATTCTGCAAAAATGGCGGCATTGCTTTTATAGGCTTTGGCTTTTACACCTAATGCTTGAATTTGTGCTTCTAAACTCGCTGCTTTTTCTGCACTACTATCACTTACATAGGTGAATGCAATATGAGCGCCTTGCTCGGCTAATTTCAAAGCAATGGCGGCACCTATTCCACGTGCTGCACCTGTAACAATCGCCACTTTATTTTCTAATAGTTTCATATATATCCTTTTAGATCGAGCACAAATGTAAAATAATTGCGCGGAATGAAGCATTCGGTTGTTTAATTAGATATTTTTAGCCAAGAATGAATGCCCGCAACTACCAAAAGAAGACCTTACTAATTGCTTTTTTACTCGAAACCATTTGCGTAACCTACGCGCTAAAACTAACTAGTTTAACGGGGATCACTAGTGTATTATTCAGTTTGTCTGGGATAGTTATTGCAGTTTGTTTTTTGCTGATTCCAGAGCCAACAGTTGTAAATAATTTAACCGCGCAAAAAAAGTTTTTTTCTTATCGATGGCTACTAACAATTGTTGCATTTATTGCTATTAGTGCCGCTGCAGTAAAATGGATGGAAGACGCGCCACTCGATTACCACGAAGGAGATATGTTGCCCATTATTAAAATTATGAGCCAGCGTTTTTTAAATGGTAATTGGCGGCATGTATATGATGTAATTCCTGAAATTTGGGGAGGCATGCAGCCCATTTATTTACCCGCCATGTGGTTGCCATTTAGCCTTCCTGTTTTTTTAGGAATCGATCTAAGATGGATGACCGTGTTGGTACTTTTTATTGTAAGCGCACTGTTTATTTGGCGGATACAAATACAACATAAAAAAGCACCTTATCTATTTTTTGCAGCATTTTTATTAATCTGGTGGCTGCTATCTGCAGAAAATTCAGGACTCATTCCTTATACCGAAGAGGGCGTGGTGATTGGGTTTTATAGTTTATTAGCCATTGCACTCACCAAAAAAAATGCTTGGCTGATAGGCTTTGCAACTGCACTTTGTATTTTAAGTAGGTATGCTATTGTTGGCTGGTTACCTGCTATGATTATTTATTTTACGATTAACAAAAATTACAAAAAACTATTGCAATTTTGTTTGATAGGATTGATTTGTTTTATAGGATTTGTACTGATTCCATTTGGTTGGCAAACATTTTTAAAGCTCGCTTCAATACCTTCTCAATACATTGGATTTACCGCTAGGGTATGGCACGATGCGCCTATTGTTTTTAAAGAAAGTTTGGGATGGGCTAAATTTTTTGGACCAATAAATATTGCTTTACAACACTATTTATTAGTGGGTATGTCTTTGTTTTTTCCAATGTTATTTATGATGATTGCTTTGTCTTTGCAAAAAAAATTATCACTCACCAATCACCACTTGCCTTTTGCTACACTCAAAATAACACTGGTGGTTTTTTACACACTAGTAGATGTGCCTTATCTCTATTTATTTTATACAGGATCTTTTGTGAGTCTTTTTTTAGTCACTTATTTATTGGCAGGAGATAGTATAAAAAACACTATCCTAGTGAAAGATTAACCCAAATTTTTTGCGCGCATAAGTGCGAGTATTTCATCAATATATACACGGTCGTTACTAAGTCTTGGAATCTTGTGTTGTCCGCCCAGCTTGCCTTTGCTACGCAACCATTCGTGAAACACCAATTTGTTTAATGAATGTACAATGGGCATTATCAGTGCAATATCTTTATAGCGTTTTGCCTCGTAGTCGCTATTAACAGATTTAAGTGCGCAGTCTAATTCGTATGCAAATGCGTCTACGCTTTCCGGCATTTGTTCAAACTCAATTAACCATTCATGTGCACCCTTGGTATCATCGCCAATATAAACTGGTGCAGCGGTATAATCATTTACAACTAATCCTGTTTTTTGGCAAGCAATGGCAATAGCTTTATCGGCATTGTCTGCAATTAGTTCTTCGCCAAATGCATTGATGTATTGTTTTAATCGTCCGCTGACTTTTATTTTAAAAGGATATTTCGATACAAATTGTACGGTATCGCCTACTAAATAACGCCAAAGTCCACCGTTGGTACTAATAACAAGCGCATAGTTTTTAGCAAGTTCTACTTCGTCTAATCCTATTGTTTTTGGTTGTTCGCTACCATATTCTTCTACTGGCATAAACTCATAAAATATGCCATGGTTTAATAACAACAACATCCCTTCTTCGTCGGGATTATTTTGTGCTGCAAAAAAACCTTCGCTAGCATTGTACATTTCTAAATACGTAATGCCAGGACCAATTAATTTTTTAAACTGTTCGCGATAAGGTGTAAAAGAAACACCACCATGCACATACAATTCTAGGTTGGGCCATACTTCTTTTAAATTGGCTTTTCCTGTGATGGCTAATATTCTTTTTATTAATACAAGCGTCCAAGTTGGTACCCCTGCAATAGAAGTAACATTCTCTTCAATGGTAGATAGCGCAAGGCTTTCAATCTTTCCTTCCCATTCGTCCATTAGCGCAATGGATAATTCTGGGGTGCGAATCCATTGTCCCCAAAAAGGAGCGTTCTGTAATAAAACGGCACTCAGATCTCCATACTGAACATCCTCATTCATTTTACTAATTTGATGGCTGCCACCAATCACCAAACTTTTTCCGGTAAGTAAATCACTATTGTTATTAAAGTGATAATACATGGTAAGCACATCTTTGGCCGCTTGAAAATGCGTGTCTTGTAAACTCTCGTTGGTAATAGGAATGAACTTGCTTTTATCACTAGTAGTGCCACTACTTTTTGCAAACCAACTCACAGGCGTATTCCAGAGCAATTGCTCGTCTTCGCCATCCATGATTCGTTCTATATAGGGTTTTAAATCTTCGTATTCTTGAATGGGTACCGCTTGTTTAAAATTGCGGATAGTAAACATTTCTTTGAACCCATATTTTCTGCCAAACTCAGTGTATTGGCCATGTGTAATAAGGTCTTGTAAAACTTCACGCTGTGCGGCAATGGGCTGGTTGATCCACTCTTCTATTCGACCGTGTCGTAAGCGGGCCAAGCGTGATATAGCAGGACTTAGTATTCTCATGCTTTAGAAGCTGCGTTTTCTTTACCCATATCAATGATCCAGTCTTTTCTTTTTAATTCAAAATTGGTTCCTAAATATAAGCTACGCACTTTTTCGTCATCTGCCAATTCTTCGGCGGTTCCGTGCTTGAAAATTTTTCCTTCAATTAATAAATAGGCTCTGTCACAAATAGACAATGTTTCATTTACGTTGTGATCGGTAATGAGAATGCCAATGTTTTTAAACTTTAATCGAGCCACCACACTTTGAATATCTTCTACTGCAATAGGATCTACGCCCGCAAATGGTTCATCCAACAAAATAAATTTAGGATCCACCGCTAAGGCGCGTGCTATTTCGGTTCTACGGCGCTCTCCACCACTCAAACTATCGCCATTATTACCACGCACATGGTGCAGGTTAAATTCATCTAATAAAGACTCAAGTTTATGGCTACGTTCTGCTTTGGTGAGTTTGGTCATTTCTAAAACGGCCATTATATTATCCTCTACTGTTAGTTTTCTAAATACGCTTGCTTCTTGTGGTAAATAACCAATACCCATTTGCGCGCGCTTGTACATAGGTAGTTTGGTAATATTCATGTCGTTTAAAAAAACATCGCCTTGGTCTGGTTTAATTAATCCTACCACCATATAAAATGTAGTGGTTTTTCCAGCACCATTAGGGCCAAGCAAACCAACAATTTCTCCTTGTTTTACTTGCACACTTACATTGTTTACAACGGTTCTTCCCTTGTAACTTTTTATTAGGTCTTTGGTATGGATGGTAAGGCTCATATATTACTTGTAAAAATACAGTTGTTGCATTTAAGATGCTATTGTTCAATAGGATATTTTGAGATTTCTTCACTATTAAGCCAACAATTATGCTTTCAAGCACTTACATCTATGGTTTTTTTGTTGTTTATAGTATGTTTGCAGATATTTAGCAGCTATGAAAGTGATTGAACATATTGCCCAGGCAAAAGATACCTTGGTTTCATTCGAGGTATTACCACCATTAAAAGGCAAGACCATTGTTACCTTGTACGACCATTTAGATCCCTTGATGGAGTTCAAACCCTCTTGGATAAATGTTACCTACCATCGTAGCGAAACCATGTTCAAGAAAAAAGCCGACGGCACTTTTGAAAAAGTAGAAGTACGCAAAAGACCCGGAACAGTGGGTATTTGTGCAGCTATTATGAACCATTATAAAATTGATGCAGTTCCGCATATTATTTGCGGCGGTTTTACCAAAAGAGAAACCGAAGATGCGTTGATTGACCTAGACTTTTTAGGAATAGACAATGTTTTGGTATTGCGTGGCGATGCTGCTAAAAACGAAACTGCTTTTGAATCAGAACCAGGAGGCAATCATTTTGCAATTGATTTGTTGAAGCAAGTGAGCAATATGAACAACGGTGTTTACCAAGACGAAGACATTAAAAGCGGTGGTAAAACACAATTCTGTATGGGTGTTGCGGGATATCCTGAAAAACATTTTGAAGCGCCAAATTTAGAAATCGATTTATTAAAATTGAAAGAGAAAGTAGACGCTGGTGCAGATTATATCATGACGCAAATGTTTTTTGACAACCAAAAGTTTTTTGATTTTGTAAAAGCTTGTAGAGCAATTGGTATTAATGTTCCTATCATACCAGGTTTAAAACCTATCACCAATAAAAAACAACTTTCTGTTTTACCACGTATTTTTCATGTAGATATTCCAACCGATTTATCGAATGCTATTATGAAATGCAAAACAGATGCAGATTGTGAGCAAGTTGGAACCGAATGGTTAATTCAACAAAGTAAAGAATTAAAAAGCTTTGGCTCTCCTGTACTTCACTACTACACTTTAGGAAAACCTAAAGTGATTTGGAATGTGGTAAAAGAATTATTTTAATTTATTTTTTTGCGGCCAGCTTGGCTTTAATTAAATCATCAAACTGCTCAATACTTAGTTGTTTGGCTATAATATGTTTCTCTTTGTCTAGCAAATAAAGTGTTGGTGTTTTGTATACATCATACAATTGTTTGTATCCTGCTTGACCAGCTTTTTCTATGGCCACACGAGCTTCTTTTGTTTGATACACATGCACCCAATTATTTAATTGTTTTTCTGCTATAAATTTTTTCCAAGCAGGCAATTCGGTGTCAACAATATTTACAGAATAAATAGCTACGCCCAATGCTTTCCATTTGGCTTTATATATAGAATCTAATCGCGGAATTTCTTCTTTACAATGTCCGCAATTGGGGTCCCAAAAAGCAACTACGGTAAAAGGCGCTTGAACACTATACAGTGATTGTGTTTTTCCAGTACTATCGGTTAAATCCAATGCTGGCGCGGGTTGCCCAAGTTGATTGGCCATTAAACTATAGGCTCTTTCAAAGATGGTTTTCTTTGATGCAGGATTGAGTAAAGTGGTATCGCCTTTGGCATAAAAATTTTCAAACAAGTACACAAACACTTTGTCTTGTCCCATGAATTCTGGGTTAATATATTTGTTTGTAAACTTGGTTAATAAATACGGAAAAATTTCTTTGCCCGTTCTTGCCATTAGCAACATGTATTTCACTTCATTAATAATTGAATCCGACTCAGGAGATACATAATATTTGTAATAGAAATCTAACTTGGTTTCAAAAAATGGTGTACGCAACAAACGATCGTCGTTAAAACTTACATCGTCCCAAAAATGGTTTTTTACAAATCGATAAGGATACGAAGAATCTGGAACATTTTTTACAATTGGAACCGGTGGCGCTGTTGGTCTTTTCATGGTATTAAAAAGCATGGCCATTAATGAGTTCGGATACTTTTTAATCAAGTCTTCTCGATAGTCTTGCAAAGCTTTATCCCCTGCAATTATTTGATTTCTTAAACGATTAGAATCGGCAGTTGTAGTTGCAGCATGATATGCTTTTTCCATTTCCTGTAATTCTTTACCGCGGGTGTTTGAAAAGCTTGAATAGGTTTTAAATAATTGATTTTCTAAAGAGCCAGTTATTACCACTTTGTCTTTTTGAGCCGTGTCTGCAACAATGCTAAAGTGTTGCTCCTTATCCATCAACAATTCAAACTGAATGGTCAATTGTGGCGATACCACAAAATAAACACCACTTGTTAATTTATTAGGACCCTTAAAAATCCCCTTGCTATTTTCATCTAAACGAGCAGAATCAACCAAGGCCTTGCCTTTTCCATAATAACTGCCCAAGTAAATCCAGCAATTTTTAAGCGGGGTAAGGGTAATGGAAATAGATTTTCCAGTTGTTGCCAAAGATTGTGCTGGCACTATTTTTTTTGCCTGAGCACTAGCAAATACACTGTAAATCATTAAAAGGCCTATAATAGAAATTCGTTTCATATTCGGTAGAATTGGGCATAAAAATAGGAAAATAGCATTTACCCAACAGTAGTTACATTTGCAACCGTGAGAAAGCAGAAAAAAAACATTGTTTTAGAGCAATTATTGGTAGAAGATTACGCTGCCGAAGGAAAATCCCTTGCCAGAATTGAGGGCAAAGTGGTGTTTATTGAAGGCGCTGTACCCGGCGACGTGGTAGACGTGCAAGTATCTAAAAGCAAAAAGGATTGGGCTGAAGGCCATGTGGTTAAATTTCACAGTTATGCCCAAGAGCGCGTAAAACCTTTTTGCAGCCATTTTGGGGTTTGTGGCGGATGCCAATGGCAGATGCTTCCTTACGAAAAGCAATTGTTCTATAAGCAAAAACAAGTAAACGATAATTTAACGCGTATTGGAAAAATCGCGCTACCTGCTATGTTACCCATTATTGGCGCTGACCAAACCGAACAATATCGAAATAAAATTGAATATACGTTTGGAACCAAAACCTTTATTCCTAGCGAAACCTTTAGGCAAATGAAGGCCGATGGTGTAGACCTTAGTAATTTACCGGGTGGTGCAGGATTTCATGTTCGCGGCTTTTTTGATAAAGTAGTTGAAATTGATACTTGCTATTTACAAGCAGAGCCAACCAACCGCATTAGAAAAATGGTTGCGGGTTTTTCGGTTGAAAAACAAATTCCTTTTTACGATGTGCGCAAACACGAAGGATGGCTAAGGAATATGTTTATCCGCAATAGCACTACGGGAGAGCTGATGGTGAATATTATTTTTGGCCACGAAGACGAAGCCAATCGAATAGAACTACTTAATAAAGTGTTGGAACAGTTTCCAGAAATCACTACCCTATTATATACCATCAATACCAAATTCAACGATAGCCTTTTTGATTTGTATCCGCAGGTGTATTTTGGAAAGGGTTATATCATAGAAAAACTCGAAGATTTTTCGTTTAAAATCAGTCCAAAATCTTTTTTTCAAACCAATACACGTCAGGCCCAGCGCTTGTACCAGGTTACTAGAGATTTTGCAGAACTCAATGGTACCCAAACGGTCTATGACTTGTATTGTGGCACTGGAAGTATTGGCATTTTTGTAAGTAAATTGGCTAAAAAGCTCATTGGAGTTGAAGTTGTTGCCGAAGCAATTGAAGACGCTAAAGAAAATGCAGCGCTCAATCAAATAGAACATAGCAATTTTTTTGCGGGTGATGTAATAGATATATGTAATGATGCGTTCTTTATACAGCATGGTAAACCAGATGTAATTATTACCGATCCGCCAAGAGCGGGTATGCACGAAAAATTAGTTAAAAAATTATTAGAGATTGCTGCGCCTACTATTGTTTATGTAAGTTGCAACCCTGCTACCCAGGCTAGAGACCTGGCCTTGCTAGATGAAAAATATCGAGTTGAAAAAATTCAACCAGTAGATATGTTTCCGCATACATTACATATAGAGAACGTGGTTCAATTAAAATTAAAGGAAGGAATATGACAGAATTTAGACCCAGCAGATTTGAAGTTTTACCCACTATTGTAAAAAATCTGTTAATCATTAATGGTTTATTTTTTCTGGCGCAGAAATCATTTGAAGGGCCAGGTGTAGAATTTTCTTTTGAAAATGTTTTAGCACTTCATGCATGGCAAAGCAGTTTGTTTCGCCCATGGCAATTGGTTACACATATGTTTTTACATGGAGATGTGATGCATATTTTTGGCAACATGTTAGCACTTTGGATGTTTGGGTCGGTACTAGAAAACTTATGGGGACCCAAAAGATTTTTAACCTTCTTTTTGATTTGCGGTTTGGGTGCTGCTTTAATGCATTTGTTGTTTTTAAGTTACGAGATGGTTCCTTTAATGAAAGACTATGCGCGTTTAATGCAAGACCATACTGCGAACGCCCTATTTTTCTTTGCACAAAAACACCCTGGAGCATTTTTTCACCAAAGTGATTTAGCCAATTTAGTGGCCAATAATCCCAACGATACACAAGCACTCAATCAACTCTTTGAATCGGTTTCTAGTTATTATGATTCGAGTTTAAATACCGCCACATTAGGTGCTAGTGGCGCAGTCTTTGGCATATTGGCGGCCTTCGTTTACTTGTTTCCTAACACCTATATTTATTTGTACTTTTTGGTGCCAGTAAAAGCAAAATGGTTGGGGATTGTATATTTTGCCTGGGAATTGTTTTCGGCGCTTCGTAATTCTGCAGGAGACAATGTAGCAAGATGGGCACATGTAGGTGGCGCCATTGTAGGATTAATTATTGTAATGACTTGGAACAAAAAGAAAAGAAATACGTTTTATTAATATACTAGGTAGAAGCGCCTAAGAATTTTACACCATCATTATGCCTGAAAGAAGTTATAAAACCAATCGTTCCATACTATTAGGGCAAGATAATAATGCACTAGTTTATTTAGTAGCCATTAACCTGATGGTGTTTGCACTACTCAGTTTTATTAAAATCATATATTATCTATCTGAAATACCGATTGAACTTTTTTATTCGCAAATGCAAGACTGGTTTATACTTCCTGCATCAATAGAAAATTATTTATCAAAACCTTGGGTACTCTTTACTTACTTATTTACCCATGCCAGTATTTGGGGATTAATTAGCAGCTTACTTTGGCTTTGGAGTTTTGGTTATATTTTACAAGACTTAACTGGCAATAATAAATTAATTCCTATTTATTTGTACGGTGGAATTGCCGGTGGAATTGGCTACTTATTACTAATGAATATTTTTCCTGTTTGGGCAAATCATATTCAGACTGTTCAACCCTTAATTGGCGCTGGTGCTGCTGTGATGGCGGTTGCTGCTGCAACAACAACACTGGCTCCCAACTATCGCATCTTTCCTTTAATGAATGGCGGAATTCCTTTGTGGGTGCTATTAATTGTTTATGGATTAATTGATTTTGCAACCCTAGGCTCGGCTAATGCGGGTGTAGCAGTATCGCATTTAATTGCAGGGGGTGTTGGCTATTTATTTATACAACAATTGCGCAGAGGTAATGACTGGGCAGCTTGGATGAATCAATTTTTTCATTGGTTAAATGATTTGTTTAGTCCAACAAAAAAAGAAAAAGCTGCACCTGTAAAAAAGAAAAATACGCCTCAAGACACCCAAGAAAAAATTGATGCACTATTAGATAAAATAAATCAAGAAGGTTATCAGTTTCTTACCAGTGAAGAAAAAGCTTTTTTAAAAAAAGCAAGTAAAGAAGATTTATTATAATGGCTTTTAAAAATTCTATTTTATTTCGCAGCATTTTTTTTATTGGCTGCTTATATACTGCTTTCTATTTATTGGCTTGTGCCACGCCTTTTATTAATCCAGTACATGGGTATTTTTTTTCGTTTGCCTCTTTATTTTTTCCTTTTATTTTATTAGGAATGCTTGGCTGGGTATTGCTTAGTTTGCTTTTTTATAGGCGTTGGTTTTTGCTGTTTTTAATTTGTTTGGCAGCGGGTTGGTTTAACATAATGGCAATTTTTGGTTTTCATCCAACAGAAAAATATAATCAAAAAAAATTGTCGGGAAGTATTCGAATACTTTCTTGGAACGTGAATAGTTTTTTAAACAGTAGCAATAAAACTAATTCAAACGTGTTAGAGATGTTGGAATTCATTAAATCATCTGATGCAGACGTTTTATGTTTTCAAGATTACTCGTCAAATAAAAATGAAACAGTTAATGCAAGTCCCGAATTTATAAGCCAGTCTACACAACTAAAATATGTGTTCTTTAGTAAAGCAGAAGAAAATTATGGCGTAATTATTTTTTCTCGCTGGCCTTTTATACAACAATGCAATGTGCCTTTTTCAAATATCGATTCTCCCGAGAACTTAGCTTATGTAGACATACAAACACCCTATAAAGTATTAAGGGTCTTTAATACACATTTGAGTTCTATGAATATGCATGTATCAATTAATAATATACCCAAATCAGCTCCTATAAAATCTATTTATTACGATAAAGCAATTTTATTAAAAAAATCTAAACTTAGTAAGCTTGCTTATTTCGACAAACAACATGCAAAGCAAGCAGTACTCATAAAAAAATCATTAGACAGCACCACTCTTCCATTTGTTTTTACCGCCGATTTAAATGCCGTTCCCTCTAGTTATGTTTACCATACTATTAGTGCAGGGCTAACAGATGCTTTTTTATTGAAAGGATTTGGATTAGGAAGAACATATGATAGTTTATCGCCCACACTAAGAATTGATGTTTTATTAACCAATCAACTTGTTAAGGTTAATCAATTCAAAGTAGCGCACGTGCATTTAAGCGATCATTTTCCCATAATTTCAGATATTCAAATCAAACCCTGATTTTTTTGTAAATTTATCGAATGGCAAAAAACATTTTTCGCCGAGCTTTCAAATCGGTCTGTTTAACTATTACTATTGTATTAGCAGTATTATTTTTATTGGCCTGCTTGTCTCCTTATATTGATCCTACTACTTGGTGGTTTAATGGGTTTACTGGATTATTGGTACCCTATTTAATTTTACTCTTATTTTTTGCGTGTTTATTCTGGCTGGTGTTTAAACCCAGGCTTGTTTGGATTCCCTTATTAAGCTTATGTTTTGGTTGGCAACAAATAATGGTGGTTTTTGCTTGGCATCCGGGAGCTGGCTTTACCAAAAAAAAGAATCCACAAAACTTGCGGATTGTAGACTGGAATATTCAAAGTTTTAATGGTCTTAGTAAAAACAAAGAAACCAAAAAACTCATCAGAACCGAATTAACAGAAAGCATTTTAAAAATGCAGCCCGATGTAATTTGTTTACAGGAATTTAATAATAGCACACAAGCAAACGGTACTGATAATATTGCACTGTTTACAAAAGCCTATCCCTATTATTATTTTTCAAAAGATTATCAAAGAGCCCAAGGCAATTACCAGTCAGGGAGTATTATTTTTTCGAGATTCCCTATTATTGATTCAGGCAGAGTGGCATATCCTGTGGCAGAAAGTTTAATCTATGCCGATATTGTAAAAGGATATGATACCATTCGCGTGTTAACCACCCATTTGCAATCCTTTAAATTTAAAAAAGAAGATTATAACGATATTGAAAAAATTAAAGATCAAGACCAAGAAACAGTTTCTGCTTCTCTGAATATTTTTAAAAAAATGAAATTGGCCTTTGCTAGAAGAGGAAGCCAGTCGAATATTGTTCGAACAGAAAGAGATAAAAGCAAATACCCAACCATTATTTGTGGCGACTTTAATGATGTACCCAATTCTTATACTTATTTTAATATAAAAGGAGATTGGCAAGACGCCCACTTAAAAAAAGGATTTGGCATTGGCCGAACCTTTAATTCCTTAGCGCCAACGCTACGAATTGATTATATTTTAGCAGACAATAATTTTACCATCAAACAGTTTGATTTGGTAGACGAAGACCTAAGCGACCATATAATGCTGGTAACGGATTTGCGTGTGAAAAAGTAAATTCAACAGTCAGTCTCTTCAAAAACAGGTTAATTTACTTATCTTGCAAGCCATGTTAGCATTGTATTTCCACTCTTGTTGTTGTTGTTGCTGCTGTTAAATTGGCTTGATGGCCTTTATAACATGGGCATCACTATACAAATTCAAATCATTATACAAATTAACACCTACCTATACCATGTCGTTGAAAGTTTATAATTCCTTAAGTAGACAGAAAGAAATATTTACAGCAATTAATGCACCTTATGTTGGAATGTATGTATGTGGGCCTACGGTAAGTGGTGAAAGTCATTTAGGTCATGCCAGACCATTTATTAGTTTCGACGTTATCTATCGATACCTAATGCACTTGGGTTATAAAGTTCGTTACGTGCGTAATATTACTGATGCAGGACATTTTGAAGAAGAAGGACGCGAAGCCACCGACAAGATTAGTGAAAAAGCTGTTTTAGAAAAATTAGAACCCATGGAGTTGGTACAAAAATATACCAACCTATATCATTGGGCAATGAGCAAATTCAATAACCTTCCACCCAATATTGAACCCACAGCAACTGGTCATATTGTGGAGCAAATTGAAATGATTAAAAAAATCATCGCTGATGGTTATGCATACGAAGCCAATGGCTCGGTATATTTTGATGTTGAAAAATACAATACCGATTTTTCAAAAAAAGGAATGCCTTATGGTATGCTTAGTGGAAGAAATATTGAAGACCAACAAGACACTACGCGTGAATTAGATAACCAAGAAGAGAAAAGAAATAGAAACGATTTTGCACTTTGGAAATCGGCACCTGTTGAACACATCATGCGCTGGCAAAGCCCATGGGGAGAGGGTTTCCCAGGATGGCATATTGAATGTTCTGCAATGAGCACCAAATATTTGGGCAGCGAATTTGATATTCACGGCGGCGGAATGGACTTACAATTTCCACACCATGAATGTGAAATTGCACAAAGTACAGTATGCAATCATAAGTCTCCAGCAAAATATTGGTTGCACAATAATATGATTACCATTCAGGGTAAAAAGATGGGAAAGAGTTATAACAATGTTATTAAACTCACCGAACTTTTTAGTGGTGATAGTCCAATACTTTCTCAGCCGTATTCACCAATGACCATTCGATTTTTTATTCTACAAAGTCATTATAGAGGTACGCTTGATTTTAGTAACGAAGCGTTACAGGCTTCTGAAAAAGCATTCAAACGTTTGTGGGAAGCACATGAATGGTTTGCGAAGCAAGTCTTTGAAAATAATACTGCTGCTGCAACGGATACGGCACTCGATGAAAAAGTAAATCAACTTGTAGCCGAGTTCAGCGAGTTCATGAATGATGATTTTAACTCTGCAAAAGTGATTGCCAATATTTTTGAGTTGGTTCCTATTATCAATTCAATAAAAGACAAACACATACAAGCAGCTGCGCTAAGTTCAAAAACACTAGCACACATGCAAACAGAATTGAAAGTGTTTATTGAATCGATTTTTGGATTAATCAACGAACGTCCTTCCGATGAAGGTCAATTAGACGGGGTATTACAACTACTCATGGATATTCGTAAAGACGCCAAAAGCCGTAAAGATTTTTTAACCAGCGATAAAATTAGAAATGAATTAGCAGGCTTGGGCATTCAATTGAAAGACGAAAAAGAAGGTGGCACTAGTTATACCATTGTTTAGTGGTTGCAATCTTCGGCATGTGCATGGTCGTGCACCCTACAGAATTTGAAGTTTAAATAATGCGCGGTCACAATAAAAAATACCGCTGGAAACAATAACCATAATTGCCATTGGTGCCAAATCACCTTGGCCAATAATAATAGAATTCCAACAGTAAACACCAGCATCGGCAATTTTCGATGGTGGTGTTTTTTCCTTCCATGGTACAACGCATACATTCCCACCACAAAAGCAATTAGCACCATCAAATATTCAAAATAAAGGTTGTCGATAATATTTACCCCAAACAAGGGTAAACTGCTTAAAAACAGGGGCAATACTGCACAATGAATGGCACAGGCTATTGATGTTGTTATACCTAAAGCGTCCCAATTGATTTTAAACGACATAATTGAATTGAGTGGCAAATATACACAAATGCAACAATGTTGCATAATATTTGATGCTGCGGCAATATTCAGTAGCGCATTGCCCAATCGGCCCTAACTTTGTGGCAAGACCCTATTTTATGTCAAAAAAGTTAATCGGTTATCTTGTATTTTTCGTTGCCTTGGTATTGGTTTTCTATTTTTTCTTGTTTCGAGGAAACGACCAATGGAAAGTGAAACTTGCCACATTAAGTTATACCAAACCATTTCGATTTAAAACCCAAGACGGCTTGCCTTTTACCGATAAAGACATGCTTGGAAAAGTTTGTGTAGTGGAATATTTTTTTACCAATTGCAAAGGTATTTGTCCTCGAATGAATACCAATATGAAAACCATTTTTGAGCAGTTCAAAGACGAACCCAATTTTTTAATTCTCTCTCATACTTGCGATCCAGACAGAGACACTGTTGCCAGATTAAAAGTTTATTCCGATTCGCTAAAAGTAGATACTAAAAAATGGATCTTTCTTACCGGCAGAAAAGATAGCTTGTATGCCATTGCCAGAAGTGCTTATTTATTAGACGACCCTAAAAACAATGTTCAAAAAATTGAAGACCAATTTTTACACACACAGTTTTTTGCACTAGTAGATAAAAACGGAAAAGTGCGCGGACAAATTTACGATGGATTAAAAGCCGATGAGTTAGAAAAGTTGAAAATAGATATCCGAGCTTTATTAATTGAAAAAGCAAGCTCAAGTAATTTTGTGAACGGCATTTTTAGTAATAATCCATAAGCAATTAATTCATGGATACAAGGATTATAGACACACTAAAGCGAAACCAATTAAGTGTTACCGATAGTAGAAAAAAAATTCTAGAAATTTTTCTCGACCAACAAACCGCTTTGGCACATGCAGATATTGAGTTACAATCGGGCGAAGATTTTGACCGTGTAACCATTTATAGAACCCTACAAACTTTTGTAGAAAAAGGAATTATACATTCAATTCCTTCTGCCGATAATTCGGTTCGATATGCGCTATGCAAAGACGCTTGCTCCGAAGGACACCACCACGACAACCATGTACACTTTATGTGCGATACTTGTTTAACAACTTATTGTTTAGATCATGTAATAGTACCTACAGTTGCTTTGCCAGAAGGCTTTCAGGTGAATCAAGTAGATGTAGTGGTAAGTGGAAAATGTTTAAAATGTTCATAATCCTAAATAATTAAAAATGGTTTTAGTTACTGGTGCAAGTGGTTTAGTTGGCAGACATTTAATACAAGCTTTGGTGCAAAAAGGAACACCTGTAACAGGTTTGTATCGTAGTGCTATTCCAAAATTTGACGGTGCAGAAAAAGCAAATTGGATACAAGCAGATATACTAGATATTGTTGCTTTAGAAGATGCCATACAAGGCATGCAACAAGTATATCATTGTGCTGCCATTGTTTCTTTCGATTCAAAAAATACAAAGCAATTACACCAAACAAATATTGAAGGAACCGCCAATGTAGTTAATGCATGCTTGAACCAAGGAATTGAAAAATTATTATTCGTTAGCTCTGTTGCTGCACTAGGAAGAATTCGCGAAAACGAAGCCATTAACGAAACCATGAACTGGACCGAAGAAACAAGTAATAGCGCTTATGGCAAAAGCAAATATTTAGCAGAAATGGAAGTGTGGCGCGGAATAGGCGAAGGACTCAATGCCGTAATTGTAAACCCCGTAATTATATTAGGTTCTGGCGATTGGTTAAAAGGTTCTTCTGCTATTTTTAAATCTGCTTACGATGAATTTCCTTGGTACACAGAAGGAAAAAGTGGTTTTGTAGATGTGGTAGATGTGGTTAAAGCAATGGTATTATTAATGGAATCAACTATCAATGCACAAAGGTTTATTATTAGTGCAGACAATATTGGTTATCGCGAAATATTTACCATGATTGCGCATGCATTTCATAAAAAACCACCGCATAAAAAAGTAACAAAACTTATTGCTGAAATTGTATGGCGAATAGAAGCCGTAAAAAGTTGGTTTACAAAAAAAACACCTTTGCTTACCAAAGAAACAGCCAATACTGCAAGGGCCAATGTATCGTTCGATAACACTAAATTATTAGAACAGTTACCTGGTTTTTCTTATCAACCACTTGGTAATTCTATTGAACGAATTTGTAAAGAATTAAAAGAAATACACCAATTAACTTAGTCGTTTTGCTCCATTACTTTTTTCCATAGCTCAGGAATACGTTTAATCCAAACTATTTCGCGGCGTTTTAAGCCCGCTTCGGCTGCTGGGTAGCCCATATACGTTTTTCCACCAGCCAAGGACGCTGTTACCCCTGTTTGGCCCATCACAACGGCATTTTCACCAATGGTTATGGTTTTGTTTACACCAACCTGACCCCAAAGGATTACCCCATCTTCAATAATAGTTCCTCCAGCAATGCCTACTTGTGAAGCAAACAAACAGTTTTTGCCAACACTTACGTCGTGACCAATATGTACTAGGTTATCTATTTTAGTGCCTGCGCCTATTAATGTTGTTGCGGTTACCCCACGATCAATGGTACAATTTGCACCAATTTCTACAGCATCTTCAATTACTACATTGCCACAACTTTCCATTCTTTTATACCAGTGTGATCGATTTTTTTTGGTGTTATAATAAAATGCATCCGAGCCAATAACGGTTCCAGATTGTATCACCACATTGTTGCCAATAATTGTTCCATCTAATAAATTAACACCCGGATAAATGGTACAATTATTTCCAATGCGCACATTGTTACCAATAAAAACATTCGGCATAATGATTGTTTCTTCTCCAACAATTAACGTATTACTGATTGCTTTTTCAGTTGAAACAAAGGGTTTAAAGTGTTGCACAATTTTTAAATACGCTTCGAAAGGATCGGCCACAATTAAAATTGTTTTGCCAACTGGAACAGCAATTTCTGCGGAGTTAATTATAATAAAACTTGCCGCACTATTTAAACATGTTGTATAATATTTTGGATGGTCTACAAAAACCAAATCTCCGTGTTCAACTTTGTGTATTTCGTTAATGCCAGTAACCTCAGCACTGAGATTACCAGACAGTTCGGCGCCAATTAATTGGGCAACCCATTGAACGGAAACAGGAGCAGGAAACTTCATAACACTGTTTTTTAGGTAATTCAAAGGTAATACCTAGGGCTTTGCAGAAATTTTTTTTTGGAGAAAACACTAAAAGAGCAAGCGCATTTAACATTTTAAAAATCTAATTAATTAAATCATGAAATTTGCAGTAGTAAAATTTCTATTCTTCTGAAAGCCTTTGTTTAATAGTGTTTCAAGCGAATGAAAAAAATAATTAGTTGATTTTTTTCATTCAATATCATTAAAAAAACGGCGTTAAAAAGGCTTATAAATTCGCTACAATTCACAACCTGCGCCAAAATGTTAATAAATTTGTTTAAAAATATTTTTGCATTGGTGAAAAGGTTTTTTAATATTGTGTAAGGAAATTTATTTCCTGGTACTTACTAACCCATCTATATACAAAGTCTCGCATCAGCGAGACTTTTGTTTTTTATGAATTATTACTTCCAGATATATAAACCTTTTCAGGTATTATCTCAGTTTTCTGCAGAAGGAAATAAGCAAACTTTAATGGATTTTTTTAAAGTGCCAAAAGACGTTTATCCAGTAGGTAGACTCGACTATGATAGCGAAGGATTACTCTTATTAACCAACGACAAAGCACTCAATCATCAATTACTGCATCCTAAGTTTGAACATACGCGTAGTTACTGGGTACAAGTAGATGGTGCTATTGATGCTGCAGCAATTAATCAATTACAAAAAGGCGTAGACATTAACATCGATGGAAAAATCTATCATACAAAAAAATTGATTGCTAAGCTTTTTGAAAATCCACCAACAACTATTGCAAGAAATCCACCCATTCGTTTTCGAAAAGAAATTCCTGCACCATGGATAGAATTAATTTTATCTGAAGGAAAAAATAGACAGATTCGAAAGATGACTGCAAAAATTGGGTTCCCTACACTTCGCTTAATTCGATACAGTATTGAAGGATTGTCATTGAATCAAATGCAACCCGGCGAAATGATTGCGCTTACACAACAAGAAATTTATCAAAAACTATTTCACACAGATCAAGTTGTCAACTCGACCAACATCCGTTAAATTTGCTCGTTCTAAGCAGAAATAACTATGAGTCTATCCCATTTGTCAGAGCAGGAATTGATCCGTCGCGAAAAGCTGACCAAATTACAAGCAGCAGGAATTGATCCATTTCCAGCAGCATTATACCCTGTTTCGCACTTTTCAACCGAAATAAAAGCGAATTATACCGAAGAAACAAAGGAGCAGTTTTCCCAAGTTTGTGTGGCAGGCCGAATCATGAGTATGAATGATAAGGGAAAAGTATTCTTTATTAAAATCCAAGACAGCAAGGGAATCATTCAATTATATGTTCGCCGAGACGATATTTATCCCGACGAAGACAAGTCTATGTGGGATACCTTGGTTAAACAAGGATTAGACCTTGGAGATATTATTGGTGCAACTGGTTATGGTTTTATTACAAAAACCGGCGAAACCTCTATCCATGCACAAACTATTACGCTTTTAACAAAGTCATTAAAGCCCCTTCCGGTTGTTAAAAGAGACGAAGAAGGAAATGTGTTTGATGCGGTAACAGACCCTGAATTTAGGTATCGCCAACGCTATGCAGACCTAATTATTAACCCCGAGGTAAAAGACACTTTTGTAAAAAGAACCAAACTGGTAAATACCATTCGTGAGTTCTTAAATACACAAGGTGCACTAGAAGTAGATACCCC
>CAIKZP010000017.1 GCA_903831935.1 uncultured Bacteroidota bacterium
ATGGGTTGATGGAAGTGGATTGAGCAGGTATAATTTATTTACACCGCAAGACTTTGTAGCAGTGTTGTTAAAAATGAAAACAGCATTTGCTTGGGATAGAATCACCAATATTTTAGCTTCTGGCGGTAGCGGTACACTTGGTAGTTATTATAAAAATATATCCGGAAAAATTTATGCAAAGACTGGGTCTTTAAGTAATAATGTGGCACTTAGTGGCTACTTAGTAACCAAGTCTGGAAAAACATTAATCTTCTCTGTACTTGTAAGTAATTATATGGGATCGGGTCCTGCCATTAGAAAAAATGTAGAAACATTTTTAACTAGCATTATTGAAAATCAATAGTTATGCTATCGTCCAAACATTCTGTCTAAATAATCTTCTTTAAACTCTAAATAGGTTGGGCTACCCGTTGGCGTAACATTCGGGCTGCTGCAAGAAAACAATTCTTCTACCAACACCAACATTTCTTTTTGCGTTAATGCTTGTCCGGTTTTAATAGCTTGCTGACGAGACATGCAACGAACTAATTTTTCGCGCTTGCTAAATTTAATATCGCTGCTAAAATGTTTGAACTGTTCAATTAATAATTCAATTGCATGTTTTTCATTACCAGCTAAAATATCAGCCGGAATTCCTTGAATCACAAAACGGTTATTTCCCGACGGAATTAATTGATAACCGATGGCCAATAAATCGGGCAATAAATCATGCAATAGTGCCGCATCGGCGCCCGATAAATCGAGCTCTACCGGAAACAAACTTTGTTGTGTAGGCATCTGTTGGCCATGCGCTGCAAGGCTATACCTATCGTATAATATTCTTTCGTGTGCCAATTGTTGGTGCACTAGAATAAAGCCATTATTAGTGGATGCAATTATATAAGTATGGTGCAATTGCAATAAACTAGTATCAGGAATGATACTAAGCGTTTTTGATTGGTAATTTGGCGTAATAGATTGTTGCTTTGGGGTAGCATAATTTGCGCCAATGCTTTCTTCTGCCGATTGATTCGAGTTGCCATCAAAAAAACTTTTCCAATGTTTTAATTCGCTAGAATGAGAAGGCTCAATAAAATGCGCCTGATTTTTTTGTGTAAATGTTTTATACAAACTAGATGAAACTGCTGCATCTTTTTTATCGGTTGTAAAAGGTTTGCTAACAGCGTCTAGTCCTTGAATTTCTGCGTTTAAAGTAAAGTCTAATGAAGGCGCAATACTAAACTGAGCGAGTGAATGTTTTACTGCTGCTTGAACAAAAGCATAAATAATTTTTTCATCCTCAAATTTAATTTCTTGTTTGGTTGGATGCACATTTATATCTACTTGCGATGGATCTAAATCAATGTATAAAACATAACTAGGAAAACTATCTTTTGCAATCATTTCGTTGAAAGCCGCATTCACTGCATGGTTGAGGTAGGCGCTTTTTATAAATCGATTGTTTACAAAAAAATATTGGTCACCCCTGGTTTTGCGTGCTGTTTCTGGCTTGCCCACAAATCCATAAATATTCATGTAATCTGTTTCTTCGTTTACACTTACTAATTTGGCATTGTATTGCGTACCTAGTATTTGAACAATGCGCTGTTTTAAGGAACCAGCTTCTAAATGAAATACTTCTTGTCCATTACTAGTTAGAGAAAAAAATACATTCGGAAAGGCCATTGCAACCCGAATAAATTCATCAACAATGTGTCGCATTTCAGCGGCATTGCTTTTTAAAAAATTTCTGCGTGCAGGAACATTGAAAAACAAATTTTTCATGCTAATGCTTGTGCCAACTTGAAAAGCACAAGCTTCTTGTTTAATCACCGCACTATTTTCTATTTCAACAAATGTGCCCAAACTATCTTCTGCACGTTTTGATTTTAATTCTACTTGGGCAACTGCTGCAATGGATGCTAGTGCCTCTCCTCTAAAACCCATTGTTTTTATACTAAATAGGTCGTCGATATTTTTTATTTTACTAGTAGCATGTCTTTCAAAACACATTTTTGCATCGGCTTCACTCATTCCCTTGCCATTGTCAATTACTTGAACCAAGGCCTTTCCTGCATCTGTTATAAAAAGTTTCACTTCTGTGGCACCGGCATCTACTGAATTTTCCAATAATTCCTTCACCGCACTAGCTGGCCGCTGAATCACTTCGCCGGCTGCTATTTGGTTAGCAATATTGTCTGGTAGTAAATGAATGATATTGGCCACTCCGCTTATAATTTGATAAAGTTTGTAAAAATAGCATTATCCCTGTATCTACACGGCTATGTTCCACTAAATTTGCCATTCAATTTTAGAAATATGTTATTGAGTGCAGATATTAAAAAATTAGCCCGTCATTTTGTACCGGAAAATTATACAGTTACCACCTGGGAGAGCCTTGAACCATTCTTTAAGAATTTGGTAGAACGAGCCATTGAATCGCCAGCCGATTTGGAACAATGGTTAAAAGATATGAGCGAAATGGAAGCGGTAGTAAGTGAAGACGCTTGCTGGCGTCAGATTAAAATGACTTGCGATACCACCGATGTATCATTAGAAGCAGCATTTACCTATTTCTGTATGGAAATTCAGCCCCAATTGCAGCCCTATGCCGATTTGCTGAATAAAAAATTCATTCAGTCGCCATTTACTAAGCAACTCGATCAAGCTAAATATTATACTTATTTGCGAAGTGTACAAAAAAGCATTGACCTTTTTAGAGAAGCAAATATTCCTTTGCAAGCAGAACTAAGTGTGATGCAGCAACAATATGGTGCTATTGCAGGTAAAATGACTGTTGAGGTTAATGGCCAAGAATACACTTTACAACAAGCAGCTAAATTCTTAGAAAGTGATGATAGGTCTTTGCGTGAAACTGTTTACAGAAAAATTCAGGATCGTCGTTTACAAGACAAAGAAGCCATGCACACGCTATACTCGCAATTGATTCAAAAAAGAAACGAGTTAGCAAAGAATGCAGGATTTGAAAATTACCGCGATTATAAATTTGTAGAGTTAGGCCGATTCGATTATACCAA
>CAIKZP010000018.1 GCA_903831935.1 uncultured Bacteroidota bacterium
CCTACTGTAATCAGGTTACGCAATTCCGATAATTGAGGAGACACTTTAGAAGATCGATACAATTCTTCTGTTTCAGTAAAGAGCAAGTCTAATCTTTTCATAGCCCTTTCTAGTCGCTTATCTGATCTAACAATACCCACATAATCACTCATAATTTGGGTGAGTTCTTTTTGACTTTGGGTAATTAAAATCATTTCGTGCGGATCACTAGTACCAGTTGTTTGCCAAGCTGGAATGCCTTTTTCAAAATTAATATTGGCCACTTGTTTACTACTATCTAAAAAACTTCGGTGCGCAAATACCATTGCTTCTAATAAGCTATTACTGGCTAAACGATTTGCCCCGTGTAAGCCGGTACTAGCACATTCGCCACAAGCATATAAATGTTTAATTGAAGTTCTACCCCATTCGTCTGTTTTTATGCCACCACAACTATAATGAGCAGCAGGTGCAACTGGTATCATTTGTTGCATTACATCAATTCCTATACTTAAACATTTTTCATAAATATTTGGAAAATGGTGCACAAATTTTTCAAGATCCATATGCTTGCAATCTAGATACACATGCTCTGTTCCAGTGCGCTTCATTTCATTATCAATAGCACGTGCAACAATATCTCTTGGTGCTAAATCTTTTCGCTCATCATAGCGTTCCATAAACGCTTCACCCGTTTTATTTCTTAATATGCCACCATCGCCCCTTACTGCTTCTGTAATTAAAAAAGATGGAGACACACCTGGCTCAAATAATGCGGTTGGATGAAACTGGATAAATTCCATGTTTTCAATCTTTCCTTTTGCACGATAAACCATAGCAATCCCATCGCCTGTAGCAATTGTAGGATTGGTGGTGGTGCGATATGCTTGACCACATCCACCAGAAGCTAAAACAGTTATTTTAGATAAGATGGTTTCAATTTGATTCGTATGACGATTCAATGCATATACACCATAGCAAGTAATATCTAAAGTAGATTTGGTAACTAAAAATCCAAGATGGTGTTGGGTAATAATATCAATCACAAAACAATGGTTCAATAATTGAATATTTTTTAATGCAGCTAAGGCCGATAGTAGCGCCCTTTCCATTTCTTGACCTGTTACATCTTTGTGGTGAAGGATTCTGTTTTCACTATGTCCGCCTTCTTTGCCTAAACTATAATCACCAGATTCGTCTTTATCAAAACTAGCACCGTATGCAATAATTTCTTTGATTCTTTCAGGACCTTCTTTTACTACAATTTCAACAATTGATTCATTACACAATCCATCGCCAGCAATTAAAGTGTCTTCAATATGTTTGTTGTAACTGTCTTTGTTTTCGTCCCAAACGCCTGCTATTCCTCCTTGCGCATACTTTGTATTGGTTTCGTCGGTAGCTGTTTTGGTAATAACAGTAATGGTTTTATTAGGATATAACTCAGCCATTTTAAGTGCATAAGTTAATCCAGCAATACCTGAACCTATTACAAGAAAGTCTGTTTCCATAGCCAACCCATTCGGGCAAATTAATTTAATGAGAATAAATTATGCTGGCTCTATCCAAGCCTCACTTTCTTTGAGCAACTGAATTAATTCGGCAACAGCAATACTGCTTTCAATATTTTTTTTCACAATTTCTTTTCCTCTATACAAAGTAATTTTTCCAACACCAGATCCTACATATCCAAAATCTGCATCTGCCATTTCACCAGGGCCATTTACAATGCATCCCATAATAGCAATTTTAACGCCTTTTAAATGATTGGTTACACTTCTAATTTTAGCAGTTGTTTCTTGCAAATCAAATAGTGTACGACCGCAACTTGGGCAAGAAATATATTCTGTTTTAGAAATCCTTGTTCGGGTTGCTTGTAAAATAGTAAACGCTGTATTGTTGATGAATTGCTCAATACTTTGGTTGTTTAAATAATTTCTACCCGATGCATTATTCACTACAGAATTTACATACGAAGTGTGGGTCATCCCTAAACAAATGCCATCGCCAAATCCGTCTAATAATAATGCACCTGTTTCTGTTGCAAAATGTATCAAATGCTCATCTGCTGTTTGCCAGTTACTATCTGTTGTAAGTATCACCGGATTTTTTATATCGCGCAAATTCAATTCCATAAACATCCGCCTAACTGCAGGCATGGCATGTTGGTTTTTACTGCTCAAACAAAAAACCACATTGGGTTGATTGGCTATTTCTGTAAGATGCGTATAATCATTAATTGGTGTTGCATCTGAATAACAATCTATCATTACAAAATTTAAAGAAGGATGTTGTTCGGTTGCTGCTAAAAAACCTGCGGCATCGTAAATAGGAAAATAAAGACGCTTGTCATTGGCTAATGCTGCAGCAGCAGGATAAGCAATAATTTTTAAAGTACCAGGCAATGCAAAATTAATTAACTGATGTCCTGTAAAAATATAATCAGCCGCTGCATCGCTAATATTCCATTTGTCGGTATCTGCATCGTATTTATAACCTACACTTAATAAATCTGCGGGTGTTATAGCAGATAATTTACTTAAGTCTGCAATGACTACTGGCACTTGTTTGGCGCCAATATTTTCTACTGCAAAACTTTTGCGTCGTGTATAATTAAAAGGATCGTAATTTATTTTTTCTATAGATGGAATGGTATTGTTTTGAACCGATGGAATTGAATAGCGTTTTACCAAATCTCTACAAACCGGAATTTCAAATTCTGGATCTTCGGTTAAACTTACGCGCACCGTATCGCCAATACCATCTTCTAATAAAGTACCAATACCAGCAGCACTTTTAACACGACCATCTTCTCCATCTCCTGCTTCAGTAACGCCCAAATGCAATGGATAGGCTTCACCAAATTCAGCATCCATTTGTTGAATGAGTAATCGATAGGCCTGTACCATCACTTGTGGATTACTGGCTTTCATACTCAAAATAATATTGTGAAAACTTTCGTATCGAGCAATACGTAAAAACTCCATGGCACTTTCTACCATACCCATTGGTGTATCTCCAAACCTGCTCATGATTCTGTCGCTCAAAGACCCGTGGTTGGTGCCTATGCGCATGGCCGTTCCGTGTTCTTTACAAATTTTTACCAAGGGCGAAAAGCGTTCATGTATTCGCTCTATTTCTTCTTGGTATTCTAGTTCGGTATAATCAATTTGTTCAAACTTTTTTTTGTCGACATAATTACCCGGATTCACCCTCACTTTCTCTACAATCCTTGCGGCAATTTCTGCAGCATTTGGCGTAAAATGTATATCTGCAATTAGTGGTGTAGTATACCCTCTTTTGCGTAACTCATTTTTTATATTTAATAAATTCTCTGCTTCATTTTTACTTGGTGCGGTAATTCTAATGAGTTCGGCACCTGCTTCAATACAACGAATACTTTGTTCTACGGTAGCCAATGTATTCATGGTATCGGTAGTGGTCATTGTTTGAAGGCGGATAGGATTTAAATTGCCTAATTTAAGATCACCAATAGACACTTCTCTTGTGGCCAGTCTAGATATTTGCGTAAGTGAATTACAATACAATTGCATAGTTGATAAATATGTTATAAATCTAACAGTAAATTGGCAAAATGGTTCTACCCTTACTAATAGCTTGTTATCTTTTGCCTTCTAAAAAACCTTGTTGTTGTAAAATAGCTTTCAGCATAGTTAATCGGAGGCTAGTAATATCTTTACCAGGTGCCGATTCAATATTCAAAACAAAAAAGTATGGATGACGGTTTTCTTCAATCCAACCCACCATCCAACCAATATTGTTGCCATTTTCTTTATTGCCTAAACCAGATTTATACGCCAGTTTGTAATTGGCATTTTGTTCACGCACCATGATTTTTCTAACAATATCTTGGGTGCGTTTTTGAAAAGGCAATTGGTTAAAATAGAGTTTTTTTACTAAGCCCATTTGTTCGTCGGCTGTTATTTTTAATGAATTATCTAACCAAAATAAGTCTACGCTAGTTCCTAAATTTTTATTGCCATATTTAATACTATCTACCCAAAACTTCATAGTGTCTTTACCAATTCTACGAGCCACTTCTTGAAAATAGGGCACTGCAGACACATTAAAAGCTTCTTCCATTGTTAGGTCTTTATTCCATGCTATAATACTGCGCACTTGACCATCCCATTTAATAACCATTTTTTCATTCACTATTCTACCTGTTTCAATACCAATTAAACTATTAACAATTTTAAAAGTAGAAGCAGGAGAATATGCAGAATCTCTGTATCGCACAAGGTTGTGAATTGTAAACTGACCTGTTCCATTATCGTATAACGCAAAACTACCAGTTACTTTATTCGAGTCAAAAATGGTGGCTATTTGTTTGTCGATGGTTACATTATTTGGCGAACAAGCTCCTAATAGGGCTATTAAAAAAATACTAGATAAATACTTCAATGTTGTTTGTTTTTTCAATGCTTTCAATTTGTAATAAAAATTCAAAAACTATTTTTTGTAATACTGCTATTTATTTAATCACCCCCAATTGCTTTCCAACTTTGGTAAATGCTGCAATGGCTTTGTCTAAATGCGCTTGTGTATGAGCGGCACTTAACTGCACTCGAATTCTTGCCAATCCTTTTGCAACAACAGGAAAGAAAAATCCTATTACATAAATGCCTTCGTTTAATAATGCTGCAGCAAATGCTTGTGCAACAGTTGCATCGTATAACATGATTGGCACAATTGGATGGTCGCCTGGTTTAATATCAAAACCTGCTTCGGTCATTTTAGTGCGGAAATATTCGGTATTGTATGCAAGCTTGTCACGCAATTCGGTGGTTTCAGTGAGCATGTCTAGTACTGCAATAGAAGCGCCTACAATACTTGGTGCCAAAGTGTTTGAGAACAAATACGGTCTGCTTCTTTGACGCAATAATTCAATCACTTCTTTTTTTCCTGAAGTAAATCCACCACTTGCGCCACCCAATGCTTTTCCTAAAGTACCGGTGATAATATCAATCCTTCCCATCACGCCACGATACTCATGCGTGCCCCTTCCAGTTTTACCTAAAAATCCTGAAGAATGACATTCATCAATCATTACAATTGCATTGTATTGATCGGCTAAATCACAAATGGCATCTAATTTGGCAATGGTTCCATCCATACTAAAAGAACCATCAGTAACAATTATTCTGCTTCTGCAATTTGCTGCTGCTTGTAATTGCAATGCTAAATCTTCCATATTATTGTGCTCATACCTAAAACGCTGTGCCTTACACAAACGAACCCCATCAATGATAGACGCATGATTTAATGCATCGCTAATTATGGCATCTTCTTCGTTAAACAAAGGTTCAAAAACGCCGCCATTCGCATCAAATGCAGCAGCGTATAATATGGTATCTTCTGTACCTAAAAATTGGGCTATTTTTTCTTCGAGTTCTTTGTGGATGTCTTGGGTGCCACAAATAAAACGCACACTACTCATGCCATATCCATGCGTTTCAATGGCTTTGTGTGCCGCTTCAATTACTTTTGGATGCGAAGAAAGTCCTAAGTAATTATTGGCGCAAAAGTTTAAAACTGTATTGCCATTTACAACTATTTCTGGGCCTTGCTCACTGGTAATAATGCGCTCTTTTTTAAAAAGTCCTGCAGCTTCAATGGCTGATAATTCTGCTTGAATTCGGTCTGAAAATGCTTGGTTCATTCTTATATTTTTGGAATGCCAAAGTTAAGGGACTTATTATAGCCAGCACATATAAAATAGTCTAACACTATTGGTTGTTGAATAATAAATTTTTGAAATTGAAATTACAGGTCGATACCTTTGTTTGATGCGAATGATTTGGCTATGTTTTTCTCTTTTATTAATGCTTACAGCTTGTAAGAAAAATGAGTCAGATATCACTGTGCCAGTTGCCCCCATCGTTCAAACGCCACCTGTGCTAAATGCTAATTTTATTAGGGCGGTTGACCTTTCTTTTACACCTGAAATTGTTGGTGCCGGAACCCAGTTTAAAGACAATAACCAGGTAAAAGAACTAACGCAAATTTTCAAAGACAAAGGCATTAATACTATTCGTTTACGTATTTGGCACACACCTGTAGATGCCCATTCTAGTTTATTAGAAGTAGTTGATTTTGCCAAACAACTTAGTGCCAAAGGTTTTGGCATTTGGCTTGATTTTCATTATTCCGATACCTGGGCCGATCCATCTAAACAAACCAAACCAGCGGCCTGGAAAAACGCAACAGGAACTATATTAAAAGACAGTATTTACCAATATACTAGCAAAGCATTATTGGCCTTTAAAAATGCTGGCGTACTCATAAAAATCGTACAAGTAGGTAATGAAGTTAATGGTGGATTTTTATGGAATGACGGCAGGGTTGGCGGAACCTACGATGCGAATTGGACTAATTATGCCATACTATTAAAAGAAGGATTGCGCGCTGTAAAAGACGCCGATAATAACACCAAAACAATGATTCACTTTGCAGGTGTAGACGGCGCAGATGCCTATTATAGCACAGTGCTTCAACAAGGTATTAGCTTTGATTATATTGGGCTTTCTTATTATATGATTTGGCACGGAAAAAGTTTTGACAATGTATCTACACAACTCAATACTTTAAGCACGCATTTTCAAAAACCCATTCTTATTGCAGAAACAGCCTATCCTTTTTCACTAGCTTGGAACGACAATACCAATAATATTGTAGGATTAAGCAGTCAACTAATTACTGGTTATGATGCCACTGTTGATGGACAAAATACCTATACAAAAGCCTTGATTGATTTAATGAAAAAGTTACCACAACAAACTGGTATGGGTATCTGTTGGTGGGCGCCTGAATGGGTGAGTTTTAGAGGTCCTATTGCTACGAATGGATCAAGTTGGGAAAACCTTACGCTATTTGATTTTACCAATAATGCATTACCCGCACTTGCCAGTTTAGGCAGTTATCAATAATATCATTCAAGCAATTTGCTGCAATTGAAAGCGCCATTATTTACTGATTATGTAAAAGATTAACTTAAAATTGCTTGATTTAGATGGTTAGTATCTGCTAAGTGTTTAGATTTGGAACACAAAAACCATTAAAATGAAACGATTATTGTTTTCCTTAAGTTTATTAACTAGTTGTATTGTAGCGTTTTCGCAACAAAAAGAAGGTACAGTTGTGTTTGAACGTAAAATCAATATGTATAAGATGATACAGAACGAACAAATGCGTTCTATGATGCCAGAATTCAGAACAAGCAAGCATACGCTAATATTTAGTGATAGTATTTCTGTATTTAAACTAATTCCTGAAGACGAAGCACCAGATCCATTTGATGGACAAGGCGGTGGCGGCGGAATAATGCGTATGGTATCACGCTTTGGCGGAGATGGTGGAGATTTATACAAAAATTTTGGACAAACCAAATCAATACAAACCCAAGAATTGGGTGGTAAAACTTTTTTAATTGTTGATACCATCAAGCCACAACCTTGGAAATTGAGTATGGAAACAAAACAAATTTTAGGCTACAATTGTCACAAAGCAACTCGTAAAGTACCTACGCCTGCAAGAATGATGTCGGTCTTTGGCAGAGGTGGTGGTGCTCCTCCTCCATCAGATACTACTAAACCAGCCGCTCCAAAAGAAATGGAAATAGTTGCATGGTTTGCAGATGCATTAATTAGCCCTGTAGGTCCTGAAAGCTATGGTCAATTACCTGGTGTAATTTTAGAATTAAATGTAGACAATGGTGCTACTGTATTTACTGCAAAAGAAGTAAAGAAAACAGTAGATGCAAAAGAACTAAAAGAACCTAAAAAAGGTAAAGTCGTTACGCAAGCAGAATACGCGAAGTTAATGCAACAAATGATGAGCAATTTTGGTGGTCCAGGTGTTCAAGGTACTCAATTTAGAAGAAACGATTAATACCTATTGTGTGTGTCGTCCTAAAAAAGCGCCAGGCTACTTAGTAACCTGGCGCTTTTTTATTGAATATATTAGTGTCCAACAGCATTCACTACCATCACTGTTCCACTAGCGCCTCCAGCTCCTGATTTATTTAAGCGATAAGTAGCCGTTAACAAGAAAAACTTTTGTAATACATTATAACGGGTATCCTCAATATAGTTTTGATTGGCATTGCGAGAAACGCCTTGGTTTTTATTAAGTAAATCAACTACAGAGAATTTGAGTTCTCCACGATTGTCTTTTAACAGGCCTTTTGATAAAGACAAATTCCAAATAGGCAAGGAAATATTGTAGCCGTCTGCACGACCTGTATTAACCGTATAGTTGAAATTATTATTGAATTGTAATCCCCAAAAAAGGTCTTGGTCTGTTTCAATGCCATATACCTGTTGTAAATAATGGCTATTCATTTGAGGCTGTAAACTGTATACTGCATTGCTGAAATTTAATCTAGCAGACAAACGCAAATTGATAATTTTTTCAGCATTAAAACTCCAGTTAACATTTGGTCCGATACTAGTATTTTCAATTAAATTCTTTGCATTATTTAAGAATGAAATATTATTGAAATAACTGGTTCCAATACCAAAGTCTAAACGCGAATGTAGTTTTCTAATAGGGAATCCCAAATTTGCATTTCCAAATAAATTGTATACTCCATCTGCATTTATAGGAGAACTAGTTCTAGCGCCATTCGATTTTAACAGATCTGAATTAACAATCGAATTATCTGTTTTTGATGCTGAGATAAATGCAAAGAAATTGGTTTGCGTAAATGTATTCGCGCTAAAAAAGTTAATACTCAAAGACTGTTGATACGACCTTTTTAAATTAGGATTTCCAGTGTAGGTATTTAAAGGATCTGTTATGTCTACAATTGGCTGTAATTGAGACGTACTAGGGTTTTGCGTAGATGTACTATAATTCAAACCAAGACTACGCGTAGTATTTATTTTAAACTGCATATCAAGTTTTGGCAATACATCTGTGAATTGTTGATTGATAATATTGCCCGTTGTTTGATTGGTACTAATTAAACTAGCACTTTGTAAAGAGCCGCCAAAAGTATAGTTGAATTTCTTTTGGTTACTACGCCAATTAATACTTCCGCCACTATATTTATAAGTGTTTTTAAAATCATTGCTCTGAGAAATATTTAGCAGGTCGTAATTACGGGTGGCACTATTGTAATCATAAGACTTTCTATTACTCAAGCCATTACTTGTATTGTAAAAAACAGCAAACTCAAGCAAAGATTTTTTGCCAAATGGTTCGGTATAAATTAAGTTAGCACCAACACTTCCGGTGGTAGCATCCCTACTATTTTTTTGATTAGTAATACTGTCTTTTTGCGCAATGCCATTTGTATAAAAAGTATTCCTATTATTTAAAGAACCTGTTTGTGTGCTGTTATTGTAATTCCAATTAATATTAGACGAAATAGTACGGCCTTTCTTTTTTAATTTTTGTCGGAACTGTGCATTTGTAACCAAATTATCGGCACTTGAATGCGTGCTACTAATACTGCTACCATCATTTAAACGAATATTTTTTTCGTCAATAGAACTATAAGTGCTAGTAGTACTAGTATTATTTTCTTGCTTGGTAAATTGGGGTATGATTTTAAAAGAAGTATTGCTATCAATTTTTTGATCAATACTAAAACTAACTTTCTGTTGTTTTACTTCATTAGCCGAATTACTGTTAGAGCCATAGTTAAAATTGTTTCCTGGCAATATATTTAATCGGTTGGTAGAACGGTTTGTTTGTAAATTAACATCACTACCAACCAAACTTGCATTAACATCTGTTTTTTTATTCCATATATCATTAAAATTGGCACCTCCTGCCAATGTTTTTGCTATACCTTGTTGGTTTTGTCCCATTCCAGAAATGGGTAATGCATTGTCTTCTGAGGCGCTTGACCGAATTGAAATAGCACCGCCAGAACGCATGCCCCTAGAGAGTTCTCCCGAAAAGTTTAATACATCGCCAATTGAAAAACCCTGCTTATTGGTATTGTTCGCCATTCCTAAAAATGAAATCTGTTGGTCTCCATTGAATTTATTGATATTGGTTTGACCATCGTAGTGATTATCATTTCCTGCACCTGCAGCAAGTTTTCCAAACAATGATTTATTGCGGTCTTTTTTTAATTTTAAGTTGATGGCTTTTTCTGAGTCTCCGTCATCTACACCAGTAAATATGGCACGGTCTGATTTTTTATCAAACACTTGCACTTTATCTACCGCATCAGCATCTAAATTTTTGGTGGCTAATTTTGGATCGCCAGTAAAAAATTCTTTTCCATTTACTAAAACACGGGTAATCTTTTGTCCATTTACCCGAACCGTTCCATCTGCATCAACCGTTACACCTGGTAATTTTTTTAATAGGTCTTCCACCACTGCATTGGGCTGGGTTTTAAAATTTTCGGTATTAAATTCGAGGGTATCGTTATTCATAACAACAGGCGCGCGTTTGGAATTAACAGTTACCGAACTTGCGTTCACTAAATCGGTCATTTCCAAATTGCCCAATTGCAATTGTTCATTTTCTTTTACACTAATCGCTTTCCAAATAGGAGCGAAGCCAACATAAGAGGCAGAAATCAGGTACGCTCCTTTCGATAATCCCTTTATTTGAAATTTACCCAAAGAATCAGCCCTAGTAAAACTAATTAAAGTGGAATCTGCTGCATTTACCAATGAAACGGTGGAATAAGCTAGTCCTTTTTTACTTGCAGTATCCAAAACAAGCCCCTGAATGGATGCTGCATTTTTTTGTGCTTCAGAGAAAAACGAACAACCCAAAAAACATACAATAAGTATCAATCGATTCATTATTATGGCTTTAGGCGTTGAAAGTAGGTTAGTTTTTTCTAAACGTACTGTTAATGATGATGGTAGACTATTATTATCCTTTGGGCTGAATTAATATTTTTTCAATTTGAAATAATTCATCTGCATTAAATGCTAGATTTTCTAATGCAGCAATATTGTCTTTTAATTGTGCTACACTACTAGCCCCAATTAATACGGAACTTACTCTTTGGTCTTTTAATAACCATGCAATAGCCATCTGTGCCAAAGATTGATTTCTGTTTGTAGCGAGTATTTGTAATTGCGCAATTTGATTAAGTACTTCAGGCGTAATTGATGCTGCTTGTAAGGCTCCATGTTCTTTCCCTGCGCGAGAATCAGCAGGTATTCCATTTAAATATTTGTTGGTTAACAAACCTTGTGCAAGTGGCGAAAATGCAATACATCCTACCCCATTTTTTTCTAATACGTCTAATAAACCATCTTCAACCCATCTAACGAACATAGAATATTTTGGCTGATGAATTAAGCAAGGTGTTCCTGATGCTTTTAATAGTTCAATTGCTTTAGCCGCTTGGTCTGCAGGATAATTTGAAATACCCACATACAAGGCTTTCCCTTGTTGTACCGCGGCACTTAATGCGCCCATGGTTTCTTCTATTGGTGTATTTGGATCGGGTCTATGCGAATAAAAAATATCTACATAATCTAAACCCATTCTTTTTAAACTTTGGTCTAAACTTGCTAATAAATATTTTCTTGATCCCCAATCTCCATAAGGCCCCTGCCACATGGTATATCCGGCTTTGGTAGAAATAATTAATTCGTCGCGGTGTTGGCTGAAATCTTTTTTTAATATTTCTCCAAAATTTGTTTCTGCAGAGCCTGGTGGTGGCCCATAATTATTAGCTAAATCAAAATGTGTAATGCCTGCATCAAATGCATGCCAAATAATTTGTTGGTAATTAGATTTTTCATCTACTCCTCCAAAATTATGCCATAGCCCTAAAGATATTTCTGGTAGTTGTATTCCACTGATTCCACAGCGGCGATATTGCATATTACTGTATCTAGTACTCGATGGTTGGTATGACATGTGAATTTGATTTGTGTGTTATCCTTTATACTAAAAATTAAATAAAAGCATTTTAAGCCGCAATCATAACTGCAAAATACAATTAATCATCAAACAAAATTTAGCCAAATTGCACAGATGTCATTGTTAGAGACCCTCCTACTGCAGTATCATTAAAAAACTTAATGGCATCTTTTTCTGTTTTTAACCCAAGTGTGTAAATCAATGGCAGATAGTGTTCTGGCGTTGGAATGGCTAGTTTTGCTGCAGCGCCAAGGCCTTCGTAATTAATTAAAGGCGCATGTTGGTTTTGTAAAATGAGTTGTTTAAATGTATCATTCATTTCTAATGCCCAATCAAAACCAAATCCTGGTATGGCTAATTTATCCCAAGCAACCATTCTTAAATTATGTACCATATTTCCACTCCCTATAATCAAAACACCTTTCTTTCTTAATTGGTATAATTCTTTGGCTAGCGCATAATGATAAGATGGTGATTTTGTATAGTCAATACTCAATTGCAAGATTGGAATATTTGCAGCAGGATACATGTGTTTTAAAATGGTCCAAGCACCATGGTCTAATCCCCAGTCATGGTCTAATTCAATAGTTGCAGACTGAACCATTGCTGCTGTTTCTGCGGCAAGTAAAGGGTTCCCTGGTGCTGGGTATTGCACATCAAATAATGCTTGTGGAAATCCACCAAAATCGTGAATGGTTTTTGGAAAGTCCATTGCAGTAATACTAGTTCCCTTAGTAAACCAATGTGCCGAAACTACTAATACCGCTTTGGGAACTGGAATGTCTTTGGCCAATTGCATCCATTGATTACTATACATATTGTGCTCAATGCCATTCATTGGTGAGCCATGCCCAATAAATAATACAGGCATGGTATATGCTTGTTCAACAAGACTACTTGTAAAGTTTTTAAACGCAGATAAATCATCCATACACAATAAAACTTATCTGCAAAAATACAATAGAAATTTTAGTGTAAAGACTTTACATTAAAACAGGTTCATGTTTAAAATAGGCTTTTACAAAGGCTAACTCCTGTGGCAATGTCATATGATCTGTTTGCTTAACTTCTATTTTAATTTGTGCAAAGCGATTATCTTTTCTCAATAAATTTAACAACTCAACTTTAGCATAAGTTGGGCCGAAAAGCAATACATGTTTGTATTTCAGTATCTCCTCTCCTATTTTTTTATAATAAGTCGATTGCTCATGTTGTTCTTTATTATGCATTAAGCTTTCGCTTTTAAACAAACTTTCTTCTTTAATTTCATGTGAAAAATCAGAATGAATTGTTTCTGTAATAGGATTTCCAATTTGCATCAAGCGTGCAGAAGCATGATCCATCCAAACACCTAGATAATGATTACTTAACATTTTTTTTCGATTTTAATTATTCATCTTTTATTTCAACCAATCAATAAAATAATTGGTAGTATAAAGGTCAAACATAATAGCAAATAATATGTTACACATTTCTATTATTAACTTGTATTATTCACAGGTTTTCAAGTACTTCTCGTTTTTTTTCTTTGAGTGATTTAAAGAAAGAAGGTGTTAGTCCTGTAATTTTTTTAAACTGATGCGACAAATGCGCAATGCTACTGTAATGCATTTTCCAGGCAATTTGGGTGAGATTCAATTCGTCGTAAATAATGAGTTCTTTTACTCGTTCAATTTTGTGAATGAGTAAAAAATGCTCAATGGTTGTTCCTTCAGTTTCGGAAAATAAATTAGACAAATAAGTATAGTCGTAGTTCAGTTTTTTACTCAAATAATCAGACAGATTCATTTTGGGCAAATCATCTGAATAATGAACCAATGATACTATTGCATTTTTAATTTGTTCTATTATAATTGCTTTTTTATCCTCCATCAACTCCAATCCAGATTGAAGCAAGGACAGTTGTAAACTTTCTCGTTGCGAAATACTAAGTGGGTTTTTTAGCGTAACCTGACCTAAATCAATTGTTGAAAATGCTAACCCTAGTTTTGCCAACTCGTCCTTAACAAGCATTTTACAACGATTGCTCACCATGTATTTGATGTAGATTTTCAAAATTCAATTGTTTTGATAAAATGACTCTACTACCTGCAGCAACTGAAGCTACACCTAATAGCTGGTTGTAGTACTTAAACGTTGTTTCTTATTTGCAGTGCTTTAATTATCTTCGCACGATATGCAACAAAAGCCAGTATTACATACAGTACTATCTCCCAAACTATTAGACCTCTATGATATTAGTAATAGTATTGTAGTAATCATTGATGTGTTTCGTGCTACTTCTACTATTGCAACTGCATTGTACAATGGCGCAAGCCGTGTAATTCCAGTGGCCGAAGTAGATAAATGTATTGAAATTGGCAACAGAATAGGTGGCATAACAGCAGGCGAACGAGATGGAAAAGTAATTGAAGGATTGGCACATGGCAATTCGCCAGCCGAGTATCCTCGCTCTTTTATTGAAGGAAAAAGTTTGGTCTTGACCACCACCAATGGCACCAAACTATTACATATGGCTTTAAAAAATGGTGCTTCCGAAATTATTACTGGGTCTTTTCCTAATTTATCGGCTGTTTGCAATCATTTATTGGCTGCTAATAAAAATGTCATTTTAGGATGTTCTGCCTGGAAAGACCGTATTAATATAGAAGATGCACTTTTTGCTGGTGCAGTTATTAGCCAAATTAAGGATGCCTTTACCATACATTGCGATAGCAGTTTAATGGCCGAAGACCTATACCAATTGCACCAAAACGACCTGTATCAGTTTATTCGAAAAACAACCCACTGGCACCGTTTAGCCGCTTTTGGTTTAGAAAAAGACCTCGAATATTGTGTAACTGCCAATGCTGCAAATGTGCTGCCTATTTACCGCAATGGAGACTTAGTGATTGCCTAATCAGTTTTAAATTAAAAAATCAGTCAAATTCTTTTCATTTAGCATCGAAAAGCAACTTGCTTTCCTTTAATTTTGCAAATTGGCCTTTTCAAAACGGTAGTGAGGCAGTAATGTCCATAATTATCGGTAACCGGCTTTAGGAAATAGTTTATGGCACTACCTTATTTAGTTAAACATATTTACAATAGCGGAACGGAAGAAGTGATTCGTCGTGGCAAAAAAATTCACGCATTAGGCAATGTTGAATTGCTAGAATACGACGATTTAATGGCCACGGTTGTCTTTCGAGTAAAGGATGATGGTTATGCTACTTTTTACAAAGTGCATATCACACAATTCAAAGATCCAAAAACTTTATCACTACGTTGTAGCTGTCCGTATAATTTATCTGAAATTTGTAGGCATAAAGCAGGTGCATTGTTTCATTTGCAAGATTTACTCGATAAAAATTTATTAGGCGACAAAGAAACTATTTACGACCAAAAACATACGGTAGTAAAAATGAAACAACTAGATTTAAAGTTGATTCGTTTGCTTACCAAAAAAGAAAATTTCGAGGCTGCAGAGAATTTTCTACGAAGCAGTCGTGCCACCATTTTAGAAGCAAAAGAAGAAAGGGTGTTGGCTGAAATTGAATACGAAGATGTTGTTCACAAAGTATTGATTCAAAAAAACGAAGAACGAAATTTTGATACCAGTTGCGCCTGTGATAGCGATACAGAGCATCCGCTATGTATGCATAAGAGTATTGTATTGCTTCAGTTATTACAAAATTATGGTGCTAATTATTTTGATAGCATTCGCAATTGGGATAAAGAAAAAAATAAACTATTGGCCTTATATGGTTATTCACTAACCGATGACTTAAAAAATAAATTTGAATTTACTTATACCGATAACAAACCTTTTTTACGCGTACTAGATACGTCAATAAAAAGAGTCACATTAAATTCAAATGGTGAACTGCGTCCTAAGCAGCCTGAAGCAAATTTGAGTCAAGAATTAAATGACTTTGTTCCTGAACAAAAAACCATACAAAAACTTGGAGTGGTTATAACTACCAATGACCAATACTATCCTTATATATCATTAGAATTGGTTCAGGGTGAAGCAGATGAAACACAAACTAAATACATTTCAAAAACAACTAAACTAGATCTTACAAAGTTTATTCAAACTGAAATTTTTAGTGAAGACGATAAAATGCTATTACAACAACTGCGCAAACTAATGCCAGGTGAAGTGAATAGATATTTAAATAGGAATTCGCCATTTAGTGGTATTTGGGAGAATATCATTCAACAGCATAACAATGAATTACCCGAGGAAACCAGGCATTTAATAAATGAATACCTACATCCTAAATTCAAAAAGCTGTTCGAAGAATTAATGGAATCTCCATTTGTATTTTACTTACAGCCGCGAAAAATATTTACAACAGCCAACTTATTACCAGCCGAATTAAGTATACAGTTTATTAGTCCAGAGTTTGAAGTTAGTTATGCGAATGGTAAATACATAGTTGATTGTAGAATTAAACTTCCTTTGGCAGATTTAAATATTGCTGAGAACGAAAGTGAATCATCCTTAATATTCCAATCCCATAACCAATTCTATACTTGGAAGCGTCCTGAAGACATTATGCAGGTAGAAAAATTTATGCCATCTGGAAAAATTGAAATTGCAGCCGAGGATTGGAGTCGTCAACTATTGCAATTTGTAATGCCTTTGTCTAAAGAATACCAAGTACATTTTAACAATGTAAAAAAAGAAGAAATTAAAGACCTTCAACCAGAATGGAAAATTCAGTTGAAAGAAAAAGGCGATTACTTATTATTCCAACCCATTTTTATTTATAGAGGATACGAGGTTCGTTCAACTGATAAAGAGAAGATTGTATTACCCGCCGAAGATCGATTGCTTATTATTCATAGAAATATAGAAGCAGAAAAAGCGTTGATGCAAAAAATTGAATCCTTGCATTCTCAATTTGTGCATCCAACAGATTCATCGGCACTGGCACTGAAAGGAACAGACGTATTAAAAAACAATTGGTTCTTTTTATTTATAGATGCTGCCAAAGAAATGAATCTTCCCGTTCACGGATTTGAGGCACTCAAGAATTTTAGATTCAATACCGCTAAACCAGCCACTCAAATATTTATTAGTAGTAATACCGATTGGTTTGATGCTAAGGTTCAAATTAATTTTGGCGAACAAAGGGTAACGGTAGAAGATGTTAAGAAAGCGCTTGCCAATAAACAACAGTTTGTACAACTAGGCGATGGCACACTCGGTATTTTGCCAGAAGAATGGATCAAGAAATACTCTTTGTTATTTAGAGTTGGAGATGGCAAGCAAGGCAGCATGAAGCTTAGCAAGTACCATTTTAGTGTGATTGAAGAGTTGTATTTACAGCGCGATGAACAAGAATTATTTTTTCAATTAGAAGAGAAATACGAAAGACTTAAAGAAAATCATAGCATCAAACCAATTGAAGCGCCTGCGCATTTACAAGCAATTTTAAGGCCGTATCAAGAAAGTGGTTTTCAATGGCTTAATTACTTACGCGAAGTGCAATGGGGTGGCATTTTAGCAGATGATATGGGATTGGGTAAAACCATTCAAGCCCTGAGTTTCTTGCACCATTTAAAAGCCGAAACTGGTAGTTTAAAAGCAATGGTCGTTTGCCCTACAACGCTAATGTTTAACTGGCAAAATGAAATAAAAAAATTCACGCCAAACCTTACTTATTATATGCACCATGGTGGTGCACGTTCTAGAGGAAATTTATCGGATGATAAAATTGATGTAATTATTACAACCTATGGAACACTAAGAAGTGATATCAAACAATTTGTAGAAGTTTCTTTTGACTATGTTATTCTAGATGAAAGTCAGGCAATTAAAAACCCATCTAGTAAAGTCACCAAAGCAGCAGGTCTATTAAAGTCTAAAAATCGTTTGTGCTTAAGTGGTACGCCGCTACAGAATAATACCTTCGATATTTTTGCGCAAATGAATTTCTTAAACCCAGGCATGTTGGGCAGTGTAGAATTTTTCAAACACGAATTCTCTATGCCTATTGATAAGTTTGGAGAAAAAGAACAGAAAGACCATTTAAGAAAATTATTATATCCATTTATATTACGCAGAACGAAAGAACAGGTAGCAAAAGACTTACCAGAAAAACAAGAAATGGTATTGTTCTGCGAAATGGGCGACGAACAACGCAAAATTTACGACGCATATCGTAACGATTACCGCGATAAAATTTTAGGCGTTGTTGAAAACCAAGGAATTCAAAAATCGCAGCTAACGATTTTGCAAGGCTTAATGAAACTGCGTCAAATATGCGATAGTCCGGCTATTGTAAAAGAGCAAGAACGCTTTCCGAATGTGTCTGTGAAATTAGAAGAGATTGGCAGAGAGATTACCGAAAATATTAGCAACCATAAAGCACTGATATTCTCACAATTTTTAGGAATGCTCTCACTAATTAAAGACAAGATGCGAGAATTAGAAGTTGACTTTGAATATTTCGACGGAAGTAGTACCATTAACGAAAGAGAAGCTGCTATACAACGTTTTCAAAACGACGACTCTTGTAGGGTATTTTTAATTTCTTTAAAAGCTGGAGGTGTGGGATTGAATTTAACCGCCGCCGATTATGTATACATTGTTGACCCATGGTGGAATCCTGCTGTAGAACAACAAGCTATTGATAGAACGCACCGTATTGGTCAAACAAAAAATATTTTCGCTTACAGAATGATTTGTACCGATACAGTAGAAGATAAAATACTAAAACTACAAGAGCGCAAACGCAACCTAGCAAAAGATTTAATTACAGACGACGAAGGATTTGTAAAAACACTTACTAAAGAAGATGTGGAATATTTATTTAGCTAAATTTCTTTAAGTTAAATAAGTAAGGTAAGAATAGCTTAAACGAATACAAATATATCAGGTGCTCAAACATAAAGAGGCTGTCTCAAAAATTACGAGACAGCCTCTTTATATTTGAGCTCACCAATTATTTATGGTCTTTGCATTCTTCAACAATATAGTGAAAGGCTTCGTGCGCTTCTTTCAACATTGTTGTAAGTGCTGCATCATCAATATGATTTTTAACAGCTGTATTTAGTGCAACACATTTTTTAGTTAATTTTTTTATCCCTTTTTCAGTTTCTGCTAACTTGTACCCTGCAGGAATAAGCGCTGCTTTCCATTGTTGTGCAAGAATAACCAAGCTGTCTGATTTTTCTTTTAGTGGATTTAGATTTCCTTCTTCTGATGGATGGAAGGTTTTACTCATAATACTATGGAAATTGTCTAGTTCTTTCCAACTAGATTTTTCTTGTGCAGTTGCAAAAAAATGCATGCAAGACAAAAGGCCAACAATGAGAATGATTTTAATCTTTTTCATATTTTATTGTTTTATTTTTTCAATTCTGCTGCAGCAATTAAAGCAGCAGGATCTTTTTTAAAGGATACTTTACATTCAGTAGAACAAAATCCTAGAACTTTTCCGTTATAATGAGCTGTATCACTAATACCTGCCGTTACGGGCATTCCACAGGCTGGGTCTTTTGTGTTATTGACTAGTGCAATATCATAGGTTTTTGTAGAGTCTATTGACTTGTCTTCAACCGTTACTGTTTTAGTACTAGTAACAAAATTACAAGATGTAGATAATAGTGTAACCAATAAAACTAATGCAATAAAAAAACGCATACAATTTGGGTTTGAATTTGAACAAATAAACTGATAGTTGAAATTACTAAATATAGTCCACTATTCCACTCGTTTTTTTCGCTGTTGAACTTTAAAAAACAACATTAACCCCACTGTAACAAGTGCAATTTGTGCCGCTGCCCAAAACATAGTGCTAAAGTCTTTCACACCCTTTCCTAAAGGCGTTAAAAATTCATGCTTGTGTAAAAAAGCAAAACTATAGCCTTCTAACATGTCTAGGTTATTAATTTTAACCGATAACTTACCGGAGGCCGTTTCAACATAATAGCGTTCATTCAAGTTTTTACCATATTCCACTTTGGTAACTGGCAATAGTTTGTTGATAAATCCATATTCTCCTGCAAACTTGGTTATTACTTCGGTTTTTGAAATATCATTTTCGCTATTCCCACTAAATTGATTGGCTAAATAATGGGCATACATTGTTTCTCCCTGTTTAAGAATGGCTAAGTCTGGCAGGTGTAAATATGTTGTTGTTGGCACAGGCATAACCATTTTTTTCATCATATCTTTTGCAATAGGTTTACTATTGTTGCCTTGCAAGGAAACAGTATTTACTTGATAGAAATCGCCTGTAACTATATGAACTAAGCTAATATTGCTAATAGGCAATTTAAGTGCCCATTGAATACCATTTAAATCGATAATTGTATTAGCTGTTGTAAACCAATGCTGATCAAAATAATCTGCACTAGTATTTTTCTTTAATTTTGATGCGGCATGATAGCCCCCACTAAATACAAAAGCCAGTGTAAAAAACGCAATACAAATAGAAGTAACTCTATGTGCTTTTCTAGCTTTTACTACTGTATTGCCGTTGGCTTTTTTAGATTTTGTTTTAAAGAAAATAATGAGCCCAAAAACAACAGTCATTAATGCTAAAATATTTAATGTTATTTCAACAACTAGTTTTCCTTTTCCTAAAAACGCTAACCATCCCCAAGTATGAATCAGTGCAAACAATTGATTAAAAATAGCACGTTGGTTGTCCATTGCCAATGCAAATCGATCTTGTGTTGTTTCAACATAAATACGAATGCCATCGTTTCGATCAAAAGCAACCTCCCAAACTGGCAGAATTTTATTGACTGATTTATATTCGTCATTAAAAATAGTAATCAATTTTGCTTCTGAAACTTTTGCACCAATTGAATTCTTTAATACACAAACAGCTGCTGCATCACAACAGTCTTGCATTGCAGCTACTCCCGCAATAGTGCTATCTTTTTTTCCGGATCGATTTGTTTGGCCTTCTAAAAACTGCTTACCCAAATATTGCGCATAGATCCAATCGCCTTTACGCAAAATTTTACCGGTTTTTGTACTCAAGTAAATTGGTTCAATATTTTTACCTCTTTGCACTTGATAAAACCAATTTGTATCAATATGAACAAATCGAAAATTAGTGAAAGAATCAATCTTATTATTTTGTAAAGCCTCGGTTAAACTCAATTTTATTTGATGCGTATCAATTGCTAATGGTTGTAAAACCTGCGTAGCCATCTTAGGTCGAAAGCTAGTCATGATAGGATGCATAAATCCACTTGCTGCCCATAGTATAACAGGAATAGCAATAATGATGGATATTTTTCGGTGCCATTTATAAATCTGTTTCATGTTTACTTTGATTGGAGTGATTGGTTATTTCCCGAATTTATAAGAAAGCCCTATTGTTAATTCTCGTGGATCACCCATATTATAGGTTTTATTATTTACGCCAACGCTTGCACCAGGCGCAGAGGTTGCATAAACAGCATAATAGGCATTAAATACATTTAATGCATTAACCCAGATTTCTGCTTTTTTAATTTTATAGGCAATTCTAATATTGGCAATATCAAAACCATTATAAGTGAAATTATTAAGGTCATCCATAAAATATTTGTTTTGGTGTTGCCATTCTGCACCAACGCTAAAGCCTTTCAAGAAAATTGGTTTATAGAATAGTTCTGCGTTAGCAATAAAATGTGGCGCCCCATTTATTTCTTTGCCATTATAGTTCACTCCCTTAACAATATTATTAATATAAGTATGCTTTGCATTAGTACCACTAAACCTAAAATGCCATTGTGTATTTGGCTGATAGTTGATGCCGTATTCAATTCCCTTGTGCTGTGTTTCACCTGCATTTTGATTTTGGGTAGTTCCATCAGATAATTTAACAGAAATAATTTCATTGGTTCCACGTAAATTATATAGGCTCCAATCGGCATATAATTTATTTCCGTTAATAGCTAACCAACCACCAACCTCATAATTCTTAAATGTTTGTGGCGCCAAATATGGCACAATGCTACTGCTGAATAATTCTGTGATTTGAGGAGGTACATATCCCTCGCTATAATTTCCGTAAAAGCCTACCCCTTTAATATTATAAGTAAACCCAAGTTTTGGCGTAACCCTATTATAATTGGTTACAGAACTTGGTGCACCAGTTTGTAATAAATTACTGTAATTGTATTTAAACGCATCGTAACGTAAAGCTGCTACCAATTTAAATCCATTGAATGGATTGAGTTCATAATCAATATAGGTAGCAATATTGCTAATATTGGTTGTATAATTAGTTAGCAAAGAATCTGGTGTTTTTTGTGTGTAACTAACATACTTGTTTAGGGCAAGGTCTTTAGTGATAGAAATGAATTTTGCATAGTAAGACTGTGGACTAAAATCTACACTTGCACCCATAACTAATTTACTTTTAAGCCAAGCAAACTTTTGAACATGTTGGGCTACTACTGAATTTGTTTTAAAGGAATTGTCATTGATCTGCCCTTTAAATACTGTTGCAACACTTGTGCTTCCAATAGAATAAGAAGGATTTTGTTTCACAGAATTATCCCTCAATAAAAATGAAATACTTGTTGCACTATTCGTATTCCATTGTTGCGATAAAATAGATTTGTAACGCAATGCATAAACAGATCGAAATGTAAAAGATTGTAAAGAACTAAAGTTTTTTTGAAAATATTTTGTACTGTCTAAAGCACCTGTCATATCGCTATAATAATCTACATAAGCTAAGGTGTTAGTTAAAGTTAAGTGATCATTGGCTTTGTAATCGGATCTTAAAGAAATAGAAGTTTTATTAAAATCAGTATGCTCAACCGGACCGTCTTTTCTTGTTGCATAATAGCCCGTTGCTAACAGACCCCATTTACCAATAGTACTACCAATTTGGCCATCCACTCTTTTGTATCCAGTATTATTAAATTGCGTACTGATATTGCCACCAGTATACGCAGGAGCCGCTTGTGTAATTATATTCACGGCACCGGCAATGGCTTCTCCGCCATACATTGCAGCGGAAGGTCCTTTAATTACTTCTATAGTTTTTGCAGCTGGCAAATTCATTTCTAATAAAGCATTGTGGTTATAAACACCCGTAGTTCTGATAGGAATGCCATCTTCCATATACAAGAACAAACTTTTGGTAGTCATTGGTTGACGAATACTCATTTCGTGTTGTTCATTGCCCAGATTCACCATATAAACACCACTCACTTTATTTAATACTGCATCAATTCTTTGTGCTTTTGCTTCGTCAATTGTTTGCTTGTTAATAATAGATATTGCAATTGGCGCCTCAGTTCTTTTTTCATTGGTTCTATTGGCGGTAACCACTACTTGGTCTAATATTTTTTGAGAAGGAGATAGCGAAATGGCTAAATTTTTACTTGTTATATCAATTGTTTTAGCATCGTATCCTACTGCATTAATAATAATTTTATTACTATTAGTTTGTAAATTAAAACTGCCATTTTCATTGCTAATAGTTTTAATTGATAATGCTGCAATAATAGCCCCATGTATAGGTTCTTTTGTTATGGCATCAAATACTTTTCCAGAGACTAAATTGTTAATTTGTGATTTGCCCATTACGCATAGCATCATAAAGCATATCATTAATATTGTATTTTTCATTTGTGTTATTGAAACCCTTGCCGGTATGAAAGAATGAAAATTGAATTGCTGTATATCATTGGCCAATAAATAATAGCCAACAACATTGCCTTATTTACGAATGAATTTTTCGCAAAAAAGAACAGCATAATAAAATGAATTGAAATTGATGGTTAGGCACCTGGTGGATGAAAAATAGCAGTAGGAATGGACGCTAATTTTTGAACTTGGTATTCGTTAAAATGAATAGTAGCAGATGACAGAGAAAATTGTATGCTTGCAAAAAATGATTTAGACGAAAGAACTTCGTTTTTAGCATTTCCTGATTTTTCTGGTGCTTGTTGGTCATTTTTTGATGCTTGTTGTAACTTCTTCATCATTTGACACTTTCCGTTACAATGCATTTGTGGTTTTGCCTTATTCTCGCAGTTTTTTGCAAACGCTGCAGTGTTTACATAATAACGTGCAACAATCGAAGCCTGATTAAAGGTCTGGGCTATAAAAGCCACTAATATTAATAAGGTTAAAATTGGTTTCAAGCTTTGATTTTCAATTACATGCAAATATACAATA
>CAIKZP010000019.1 GCA_903831935.1 uncultured Bacteroidota bacterium
AGGAAAAAAGATTGCAGCCAAAAACATTCAGTGTATCAATACAAATGGTACTAAATACGATGGATCTGTTTTTGCAAATAGACCTAGTGTTTTAAAAGGAAAGATTCAAGCTATGTGGTGTGGGGTAGATGTACCTGAAACAACACAGCCTGGTGTATATAATGGTAAAGCAATAGTGCATATTGGAAATCAAACAAAAGAGATTGCCTTACATGTAACTATTGAAAATGGCATTACAAAAAATGGGGGCATTGATCATCCAGAAAAAATGACGCGATTAAAATGGTTGAATTCAACAATGGCGCAAGAAAATACAGTCATTGCACCATATACACCTTTGGTAGTTTCTGATTCAGGTATTTCTTTATTGGGTAGAAAATTAATTTTAAATAAAGACGGATTTCCGGCACAGATTCAAACTTTCTTCACACCTGAAATGACTAGCATTGGCAGCACGCCAAATAATTTATTTGCCGAAGCTGTCCATTTTCATTTTTATGATGCTAAAGGTAAGCAGCCCTTACTATGGAAATCTAATCCTATCAATTACGTAAAGAAAGAGGCTGGAACTGTTGCATGGCAAGTAACTAGTACCTCTGCTGCATTACAAATGGATGTAAATGCTGCTTTAGAATTTGATGGTTTTTTATCTTATACTGTTAAGTTTACAGCCCTCGAAGACATGGCTTTTAATGAAATTAATTTTCATTTACCAATTGAGCCTTCTGCAGCAAAATACTTGATGGGATTGGGTTTAAAAGGGGGAGATCGCCCAGATACCTTGCTTTGGAAATGGGATGTTGCACACAAAAATCAAGACGGTGGTTGGATAGGATCGGTAAATGCTGGATTGCAATTTTCGTTTAGAGACGAAAAATATAGCAGACCATTAAATACAAATTTTTATTTGCAAAAGCCATTGATATTACCAAGTTCTTGGGGCAATGAAAACAAAGGAGGGATTGATATATTCTTAAAAGGAAAATCAGTTTTAGTGAATGCTTATAGTGGAAGTAGGGTGATGAAAAAAGGCGATGTATTGTACTATAATTTTAATTTATTAATTACACCCTTTCATGCTATTAATACAGACTTTCAGTGGAATAGTAAATTCTTTCATAGTTACAAAGCGATTGATTCAATCAAGCAAACAACCTCTGCAAATATTGTAAACATCCACCATGCTACACCCATCAATCCATATATTAACTATCCATTTATTGAGCATAAAAAAATGCAATCGTATATAGATGAAGCGCACGTAAAAGGGTTGAAAGTTAAAATTTATAATACAATTAGAGAGTTAAGTAATAAGGCGTATGAAATTCCTGCTATGCGCAGTTTGGGTCACGAAATATTTTCGGCAGGAAAAGGCGGCGGATTTAGTTGGCTACAAGAGCATTTAGGTAACGATTATATAGCAGCCTGGTTTGTTCCAGAATTAAAGGATGCCGCTATTGTTAATAGCGGTATGAATCGTTGGCATAACTATTATGTAGAAGGAATGAATTGGTTAGTGCAAAATGTGGGCATTGATGGTATTTATTTAGATGATGTAGCTTTTGATAGGGTAACTATGAAGCGTATAAAAAGAGTACTAACACAAGATGGACATCCAGGTATTTTAGATTTACATAGTGCCAATCAATACAATAAAAATGACGGCTTTAATAATAGTGCCAATTTATATATGGAGCATTTTCCATACCTCAATAAATTATGGTTTGGAGAATACTTTGATTATGAAAAAAACAATCCAGACTTTTTCTTAACAGAAGTAAGTGGTATTCCTTTTGGTTTAATGGGAGAGATGTTACAAGACGGAGGAAACCCTTGGCGTGGTATGATTTACGGCATGACCAACAGAATGCCTTGGAGTGATAATGCAGATCCAAGACCTATATGGAAACTATGGGATGATTTTGGCATGAAAGGATCTGAAATGATAGGTTATTGGAGTAGCAATTGTCCAGTAAAAACATCTAATACAAAAGTATTGGCAACTGTGTATAAAAAGCAAGGGTCTGCTTTAGTATCTATTGCTAGTTGGGCAGATGCAGATACAAAAATTCAATTACTAATTGATTGGAAAAAATTAGGCATTGATCCATCAAAAGCAACCATAGTGGCACCTGCAGTAACAAATTTTCAAAATGCAAAATCTTATTCAGCAAATGAATTAATAGATGTGCCAAAAGGAAAAGGATTAATGCTGCTTGTGAAATAATATTAAAATCATAAAGATGAAAATTTGTACCATTGGTTTCCTTCTTTTAGCTTTTCTTTTTGGGTATTCTCAAACTGTTCCTGTTAATTGGAAGCCACTAGGTCCATTTAACGTTCATCAAACATTAGGGTCTGTTGAAGCACCTGGCTTGGGGGTTATGCGCAGTTTTGATGTAAGTTTAAAAAATCCATCTATATTAATTATGGGTGGAATGAGTAGTGGCATATGGCGTAGCAACAATAAGGGTCTAACCTGGAAAAATACAAGCCTTAATTTACCAGTAGAAAATGTAAAGAAAATTCAGATAGCTACTTCTAATAATACAATAGTGTATGCGGCAACTACGGTTGGTGTTATTAAATCAATCGATAACGGCGTCAGTTGGAAATTCACCAATTTAAATATGGTTAAGAAATTGCCAATTGCAGAACGATGGAATGATGATAATGTATTGCTGTCTGTTTCTCCCACTAATGCCAATATTGTTATTGCATCAAATAGTGATACACTTTATAAAACAGTAGACGGAGGAAATTCATGGAAGCCAATTTTAGTTGGATACAAAACTCAATTCATTGAATTTCACCCAAAGAATGAAAACATTATTTACACTGGAGGGGCTTATTCAAAAGATAGAAATAAGTTTTTTATACTTCGATCAAATGATGCAGGAGCCAATTTTACAGAAATAACAAATGGCATTCCCGATAAATTAAAATTGGTACAATTGCATGATATCACTGCTGCTGTAAGCCCTGCCTCTCCAGACAAATTATACGTTTTAATTTTTGGTGATTCTAAAATTAAAACAAGCGTAAAACAAGAAGAGAAAAAACAAATGGTAGGCGCCTTTATTGTAAGTGATAATGCAGGAGAAAGTTTTAAGCCAGTTGAACAAACTACTAATTACAGAAAAATAGATCAGTATTATTCTGTTTTCCATGCTTATTCTGCCGATGAAGACAAATCGAAATATGATTTTGATAAGAAAGACAGCTCTTTTTGGTTGGCATCTTTTCAACAAGTTGGATGGGCCACTTCATTTGCTATTTCACCAACTAACCCCAATTTAATGGTAATGGCTGGGTCTAATAATGTATGTAGTTATGATGGCGGTCATACTTGGGATGTTCTTCGAAAAAAAGGCCAATATGGAATTCATGGCGATATTCAATGTGCAAAAATAATTGGGGATGATGTTTGGTTAACCAACGATGGGGGATTGAACTATGTTAATTTAAAAGACAGGGTAAACCATCGTATGGAAGGCTTTAGTGGACAAGATCTTTGGGGATTTAGTACATCGTTTAAAACAGATATCATGGCTATTGGTGTTGACCATAGTGGCACCATGATTTATGATAAAAGTTTGTATGGGAATGCTTGGTATCATTATGGTGGTGGCGATGCAATGAGTGCCACACTTAATTTATTAGATGATCGTTATTTATATGCAACCCCTTACAATCATTTTATTATCAAGCGGGCCGTCACCACATTAGAAGAACCCATTACCAAAAAATCTCCGGTAAGTTTTGGATACATTCCTAATAGAAATGTAGAATTCCATCCTAACCTAATTTATAATGTGTATGCTATTGACGAAAATAGCGATCACTGGGGTATTAAAAATTGTTCTATTGTTAAAACAACTGATAATTTTAAAACAGTTGATACCCTTAAAGTTTTCCCCGATAAAGTATATATAAGAAGATTACGTGTAAGTTTTTCGAATCCTAATTATATGTATGTGTTAGCAGATAAAAGAAGAAGAGATAATCCTGCTGAAGTTTGGATGAGCGCAGATGGCGGAAAAAATTGGAAAAATATTACACCTTCAAATTCAATAGCTGTTAAATTTGGTTTTCCTGATATTGCTATAAGTGATATTGATCCTACAGTTTTGTATTTAGGTGTGGGTGGTTTCCAAAATGAAATAAAGGTTTTAAAATCAACTGATGCTGGTAGTAATTGGCACGATGAACTATCTAGTAGCTTGCCAAAAAATGCTATTTATACCATGGCATTTCAAAGAGGAACTAATGAAGGTGTTTACTTGGGTTGTTATCCTGGATTATTTTATAAAAATGCTTCTATGAAACAGTGGAATGCTGTTGGCGCAAATATTCCCTACACGCCAATTAATTTTATTGCTATCAATTATAACAATGAAAAAATTCGTTTAGGAACATATAGAGGTGTTTGGGAAAATGATTTATTCGAAACAACTGCACCTAAGGCCGCCATTGCATTAAATAAAAATATTTTAAAAGTAGATGGAGTGGATAGTGATGAAGAAGATCCAAATCAACTTAAAATATCTTTCTATGATTTTTCTGTTATTAAAGGGAAGGGTGCAAAATTTCATTGGGAATTTCCTGGGGCGATACCTAGTGAATCTAATGTAGAAAATCCTTTAGTAAATTATTCGGCTTGTATACCTGGTAAATATTCTGTTAAACTAACCATTACCGATGCAAAAGGCCAATCAAGCACAACGCAACTGAAAGACTTTATTGATGTGAAGTCTAATTATCCATGGATTCTTCGATGAAAATTATATTAAATTAATATTATGCGATTCAAGTTTTTATTAATTGTATTTGTTTCTTTTCAATACTATTCATTTGCACAGAATAGTAATCCAACGATTAAAATTTATCAAAAAACATTTACAACCTATCCTTTTTCAGATCCAGACCCAATTCCAAAACCCGATACCAAAACCTATCCTTATTTTAGGTTTGATGGTTTTACAGATCAACCTGTTCAAAAAGAATGGAAAGTAATTGAACTAGAAAACGATTATATCAAATTAATGATCCTACCAGAAATAGGTGGAAAAATATGGTCGGCAACAGAAAAATCTTCAGGCAAAGATTTTATATATAATAATCATGTAGTAAAGTTTAGAGATATAGCAATGCGTGGCCCTTGGACGAGTGGTGGTTTAGAAGCTAATTATGGCATTATAGGACATACGCCTAATTGTGCCACGCCTGTTGATTATACTACTATTGAAAAAGAAGACGGAAGTGTTAGTTGTGTCATTGGAGCTTTAGATTTACTTACCAGAACTTCTTGGCGTTTAGATATTAATTTACCCAAAGACAAAGCCTATTTTACTACTAATTCTTATTGGTTCAATGCTACAGCTTATGAACAGCCTTATTATACTTGGATGAATACAGGTATAAAAGCAGGAAATGATTTAGAATTTATTTATCCTGGAAAAAATTATTTAGGTCATGATGGTGAATTTAATAATTGGCCAATTAATTTACAAAACGGTAAAGACCTTCGATTTTATAAAAACAATGATTTTGGCGGATACAAGTCTTACCATGTATTTGGTAAGTACACTGATTTTTTTGGAGCCTATTGGCACGACAATCAAATTGGAATGGGTCGTTATGGCAATCATGACGATAAAGCCGGAAAGAAAATTTGGATTTGGGGATTGTCTAATCAAGGAATGATTTGGGAGAAATTACTTACAGATACCGATGGTCAATATGTAGAAGTGCAAAGTGGTAGACTATTTAATCAATCTGCCGAAAATAGCATGCTTACGCCATTTAAACACCGTTCATTTGCGCCCTATCAATCAGATGCTTGGACGGAGTATTGGTTTCCTGTTATTAAAACAAAGGGGTTTGTACAAGCCAATAACTATGGCTCAGTTAATGTAAAAAAAGAAAATGGATGGTTGAAAATATATTTTTCTCCATTACAGGCTATGACTGAAAATCTGGTATTATACAATAATGGGAAAAAAATATATGAGAAATCTATAGAAGTTAAGCCCTTGGTATTATTTGTAGATTCTATTAATACATCAGTTGATTATAATACATTAAGTTTAGTACTAGGCAATAATAAATTGGTTTGGAATGCAGCACCAAATGCAGGTGATTTAAATAGACCATTGGCTATTCCAACTGATTTCAATAACAATTCAGTGTATGGACTGTATCTACAAGGTAAAAATTGTATAGCTTTTAAAGACTACATTAAAGCTTCTGAAAAATTATCGGCCTGCTTAAAAATAGATCCTAATTATCTGCCAGCATTAACAGATTTGTCTTCCGTTAAAATAAGGTCGTTCGATTATCAAGCTGCATTATTATTTGCCAAAAAAGCATTGGCCATTAATACATATGATCCTGCAGCAAATTATTATTATGCTATTGCTAATTTACTTGTTGGGGCTATTACTGATGCCAAAGACGGATTTGATATTGCTGCATCAAGTGTTGAATTTAGGTCTGCATCTTACACAGAATTAGCTAAAATATATTTCAAAGAAAATAATAGCATTAAAGCAATTGAATATGCCGAAAAAGCGCTTTTAAACAACCAAACAAATCTCGATGCGCTCCAATTATTGGTTGTGATTAATAGAATTGAACACCATTATTTAAAAGCATCTAGTTTATTAAACAAAATTCATTCTATTGATCCTATCAATCATTTTGTAAATTTTGAAAAACTTCTGATTGATTCAACAAGTAATAATAAAAATACATTTTTACATGATTTTAATAATGAAATTCCATCTGAATCATTTTTAGAATTGGCTATTTGGTATTGTCAAATTAATCAAAATGACATTGCGTTAAAATTATTATTGCTTTCTCCTGCATCGGAAGAAGTAGGATACTGGATTAATTATTTACGTCACGAAAAATTTGTTCCAAAGCATATTGTAAATAGTACCAACTTTTCGTTCCGATACGAAACGGCTCAAATATTACAAGAACAAATACTAACCAATACTCATTGGGAATTAAAATACCAATTAGGATTAATTGAATGGAATCGAAATAATATAAACAAAGCCATAGCTTTATTTATGGCTTGTGGAAACGAACCATTAGATGCCGCGTTTTATGCTGCAAGGGCCGCTTTAATGAATAACCAAACTACACAAGTAGAACTTGATTTACATAAATCTATTTCGCTCGATAAAAATCAATGGAGATACCCCAAATTATTGGCCGAACATTTTATTCGCATAAAAAATCCTGCAAAAGCATTGGCCATCATTAAGCCATACTATGACTTGCACCCAGAGAATTATATTATTGGTATGCTAGTAGCAAAAGCTTATTTATTAAATAACATGATTGCCAATGCAGATACACTATTAACTAAGTTGCAAATTTTGCCATTTGAAGGTGCGGTAATTGGTAGGCAATTATACCATGAGGCTAAATTAAAACAAGCAGTGACGGCTATTCAAAACAAACAATTCGAAAAAGCATTATCCTTAATTGCTGCGGCTAAATTATGGCCCTCAAATTTAGGCGTTGGCAAGCCTTATGATGCTGAAATAGACGAAAGATTAGAGCATTGGTTAAATTATATTTGTTATACGCATTTGAATAATAAAAAAGCAGCAGAAGATGCGCTTAAATCAATTGTTCAATTTACACCTCGGGTAGATAATACCATATTGAATTTTATTCCAGCAAATCATTTGGTTACGGCTTGGGCTATTGAAAAATTATCTTCTTCAATGAATGCTACATCATGGTTGCAAAAACAGTTAGATAAATATCCAACAAATAAATCTATTAAATGGAGTATGCAAGTGTACAAAAAGCAATTAATCACACCATTGTCAAATGAAGAGATAGATGGAGAAATTAGAATTTTACAAGATGTTTTAAATTTTAAAAATTAGAAGTATGAAAAAGTTAATGTTTGTTATTTCTTTATTTTTTTTAGTGATAAATATTCATGCACAAACAAAGTATGAAAAAGTTTATCCATCAAATACTGAATTGGTTAGCCCAATACATAAAATAGATTTTAATAATAGTGGCGCTTGCCCCGAAAGAAAACAAGGTGGTAATCCGCAAACCATTAATGGGTATCAAGTTTTCAATGGCTCAATGGATGGTAATAGACAAGTAGATCCGCAGATTGCGGTTGGTGGTGGTTATGTAATGGAAGGATCGAATAGCGGGTTACTTATTTATGATAAAAAAGGAAATTTTGTACAAGGCGTTTCTCAAAAATGTTTTAACAATGGCATTGATCCCAAATTATTTTTTGATGTACACAACAAAGTGTTCGTGTTTGATTTGTGGTGGTATTACGACAAGCCTAAAACTAAACCAGTAAATATTGCGGTATCAGAAACTAGTAATCCTACTGGTGCATGGAATATTTATCCGGTTTCAAGAACACAAGAAGTAGATGGTGGCGGAATAGGGTATAGTAAAAAATGGATTGGCTATTCTTATCCTGGTGGTGAAGAGAATACTTTTATCATGCGCATGGCCGATGCAATTGCAGGAAAGCCTGCAACAATTTATCATTTCAAAGGTAGTTTGGGTCATCCTGTATTTACACAAGATGCCACAGATGATTTGTATTTTTTTGCCATTCAAGACGGACAATTTGTTATTCAAAAAGTTTCTGAAGATTCAAATGGCAATCCTTACTGCCAAATTGTTTCATCAAAGCCTCATAATCTTACTTATGTAGATTATCCGCCACAGTCGCCTCAGTTTGGAACTGTACAAAAAGTTTCTAGTGGTGATCGTAATCCCAAAAATTTAGTACTGCAAAATGGTCATATTTGGTTTTCTCAAGCAGTTAGGTGTGAAGGCCGATCTGCTGTTCAATGGCATCAAGTTAATGTTAAAACAGGCAATATTATTCAAACGGGCATAATTAAAAGTGATACGACTAATTTCATTCAAACAACTATTGCAGTGAACAAAAAAAATGACGTATTAGTTGGATTTCAAGCGGTAAATGGCCATTCATTTATTAGCCCAAGATTTGCGTATAGAAAAGCAAAAGATCCATTAAATACATTAAGACCTATAATTAGTATGGGTGAAGGAAAAGGGGCAACGGATGGCGCTTCATGGGGTGATTATAGTGGTAGTATGATTGACGGAGATAACCTATTAGATCTTTGGACAATTCAAAGTATTGCGAATGAAAAGGGGAGAGGTGAAACAGTCATTCTAAAGTTGCCTTATAGCCGTAAATAATTAATAATTATCCTTCAAAATCTCTTGATAACTTGTTATTTCACAAGTTTTTATAAAATAATTAAATTTTACGCAAACGTTTGACTAACCAAACACAAACGTTTGCGTAGCCAATACTTAAAGGGCTATAGTTTCAGGGTGTTTTTTTTGTTAAATATTTATACCAACTTAGAATAGGTATTTAATCAATTTTTCAAAACAAAATCCATCCCGAATGAAAAGATTAGCGCTACTACTTAAAGTCTTTGGAACGGTTAGTTTGGTTTTCGTTGCCATACTAGCAATTTCGCAGCAACGTCGATTAAATGGTACTGTATTAGACGACAAAAAAAAGCCATTAGAAGGAGCCACTATTTCTGTAAATAAAGGACCAGCAACAGCTATTACTAAAGCAGATGGTAAATTCAATGTTGGTTTACCTGCTGGAAAGGTTTCCATAACCGTATCATTTATTGGATACGAATCAACCATTATTAATATTACTGAGGCTCAAACTAGTGTGAATGTTACATTAACTGAATCTAGTGCCAAGAAAATGGATGATGTTGTAGTAGTAGGTGTTCAGTCATTTACAAAGCGAAAATCTACAATGGCTATCGCTTCTGTAACTAGTAAGGATATTGAAAATTTACCTTCTCCAAGTATCGATCAACTATTACAAGGTCGTGTTGCAGGGTTAAACGTTCAAATTGGGTCAGGTGAACCAGGTGTTGCACCAACTATTGTGGTTCGTGGAAATACAAAAGTGAGCACTAATATTGGTGACGCAAATGTGGCACAAGCAAAAGCTTTGAGTGGCCCATTATATGTAATTGATGGAATACCTACTAATCCAGAAGATATTGGCAATAGTATTGACGCTACAGGTACTAACTACTTAGCGGGTATAAATATTAATGATATTGAATCTGTAGACGTACAAAAAGATGCTGCCGCTACCTCTGCTTGGGGTTCAAGAGGTGCAAATGGTGTCATCTATATAAAAACCAAAAGAGGTCGTTCTGCAACGCCCGAATTTAGAGTTAATGCATATGGAGGCTTAACCTCTCAACCTGCTTTATTAAACACTGTAACAGGTGCCGAAGAACGCAAGCAAAAAATGGATATTATAAACCAATATGCTAACTATTCTAATTTAACCACATTACCTCAATTGTTAACAGATTATAATAATCCAAATTATAATAATGCAACAGATTGGCAAGGTTTGTTCTATAAGCAAGGAAATATAAAAAATGTTGATGCAACAATGTCTGCCGCAACAGATATTGTTAATTACCGTATTAGTATGAACTATTATGATGAAAAAGGAATCATAGAAAACTTTGGATTCAAACGTTATAGTATGCGTGGTAATTTTGATTTTAAAATCAATTCAAAATTAAATAGCCAATTTATTATTGGCATGTCTAAAGCCGACAGACAACGTGGTAGAAAATATAATAATAGCGATGACAATACCCCGGTAAGTGGTTCTGCTCAACCTACTTCATTCTATCGCTTATCGGGTTTTGATTCTTCTAATTTTAGTGGGTTGTCTAGTAAGTTGCGTAATAGTAATGTCAATGATTATTATACAGCATCACTTACTTTAAACTATATATTTTCTCCTAATTTAAAATACACTTTTCAAGGAGCGGCAAATGTGTCTACTTCTAATAGAGATTATTTTCAACCTTCCGATATAGACCAAGTTCAGGCTGCAAATGGTTCAGGTCAGGCTTCTTATGCAGAATCAGATAAGGGAACTTATTCTACTTATTTTTTAACTAATACACTTAATTACACCAAAAAATTAGTTACAAAAAATAACCGTACACACAATTTTGCTTTAACAGGTTCTCAGCAATTTACGCGTGACGTATCTAATAGCAATTATGTTGCAGGGTATAATGTGCCAAGTAATGATATTCGTGTAGTAAGTGGTGTTCCACAATCTAATTTATATGGATCTTCTAATTATGGTGCAGACGCAATGGTGTCTTTACTAGGTCAGTTTCAATACGATTTAGATAATAAGTATTTAATTTATGCTTCCTATCGTGGTGATGCATCTTCTCGATTTGGAGACAATACTAAATGGGGTTATTTCCCTGCAGTTGGCGCTGGTTGGGTAGTTACTGATGAAAAGTTTATGGATAATTTAAAAGGAAAAGGTGCAGTAAACTTTTTAAAAATCAGGGCTAGTATTGGTACCTCAGGTACACAATCTGGAGATTTATATGCTCCATATAATTCATACGGTATACCTGGAACCTATAATGGCAGTACCGCCATCATGCCTAGTTATACAAATGGTTTAACAAAAAATAATTTAACCTGGACCAAAACCACTCAAAAAAATATTGGTCTTGATGGACAATTTTTTAATAATAGATTAGGTATTTCTGTAGATGCTTATGATAAGATTTCAAAAGATGATTATTATAATTTTCAATTACCATTCTACACAGGTTATCAAAGTGTACAATTCAATGCACATGACCTTTGGGTAAGTAATCGTGGGCTAGACTTAACTATTAGCACCAAAAATCTTTCTAGAAATAGTAAGCTACAATGGAATATGCAAATAACCCTATCTTATAATAAAAACGCCATTGCTAAGTTGCCAAATAACAATCGCACTTTCGTAGTAGATGATCCATATGGCGCAAGTAGGATTTATGCAGTTGGGCAACCAATTTATGAAATGTTCCAGTTGAAATATATGGGTGTTTACAATAACCAAAGTCAAATTCCATTTAACCCACTTACCGGAAATGTAATAACTTATTTTAAAGGGAATCATAAAGTGGTACCAGGTGATCCAATTTGGTTAGATGTAAATAAAATTGGAGATGTATGGCCTGATGAAGACAATGGAAACCAATACGGAGATCGTATTCCAACAGGTGATCCAAATCCAAAATATACGGGTGGTTGGGTGAATGATTTTACTTATAAGAATTTCTCATTAAGTATTTTAAGTGTATTTACTTTAAAAAGAGATGTAATTAATACTTCTTTCCAAAGTCAAATTAGCAGTATTGTAGGTGGATATTCAAGTAGCATTTATTCATTTGCTAGTAACCGCTTACCTGATTTGACCGGACTTAATTATTGGACTCCAGCAAAAGCAAAAGATCCAAACTATAGTGCTGATTTTCCTTCTATTAATCCATTTGGACCAAGCTATTACCAATTCATTCCAATTTCAAGTATGTTCAATGAAGACGGTAGTTATTTTAAAATTAAGAATGTGGTATTGAGTTATCAATTACCTAATTCATTATTAAAAGTTGCTAAAGTTAATCGTGCAAAAGTTTACGGAATTATAGACAATGTACTAACATTTAAAAACTCTACTATGCCAAATCCAGAGTTAGTAGATCAGTTAGGCCAATACACTGGTGGACTATACGCTACACCAACTAGATTCACCATTGGTCTTGATATTCAATTCTAAACTTGAAAAAAAATATTTGTATGAACAAGAAATATTCCTTTTTGAAATACTTTTTACCAATCTTAGTTTTAATATTAAGTATATCGTGTAAGAAGTTTATTAATGAACCACCAATAACTTCTACCTATGGTTCAGCATTTTGGACATCGCAATCTGCGGTAGATCAAGCATCTCTTGCTATGTATGGTCAACTGCGTGCCTCTCTAAGAAGCAGTGGGTCTTATTTTATTAATGGAGATTTAACATCTGGCGCATTTGTACCTGCATCTAATCAATGGAATTATATGACCATTAGAGCAGCAAATAATCCGCCATTTAATTTTTCTTATGTGCCTTATTTAGGTGATTTGCAAGATTGGTCTAGGTTTTATAGAGTAATTGCACAAGCCAATTTAGTATTGCAAAATGTACCTAAAATGTCTAGCAGTCTTTTTAAATCTGAGGCAGACAAAAATAAATATATTGCTGAAGCCTATTTTATTAGGGCTTATACTTATTTCTATATTACACGTATTTGGGGAGATCCTGTTTATGTAACTAGATCTTATGATGATGTAGATTATGGAAATATTCCTCCAATTCCTCGCTCAAAAGAAAATGTAGTTTTAGATAGTTGTATTGCAGATTTAAAAATTGCAGCATCCTTAATGAGTTTTGCTGGAGGAGATGTTTCAAAAACAATTCGTGCAAATAAGGGGAGTGTATCAGCGCTTCTAGCACATATTTATGCATGGAAACATGATTATGCCAATGCACATATTTATTGTCAAGAAGTAATCAATAAAGGTGGATATGCATTACAACCAATGGCATCATACACCGATATTTGGAAAGGTCAAACTTCAAATGAAAGCATTTTTGAAATATCAATGCAGTATAATGAAAATGACCAAAACTTTTCTGGTCAAGGCAGTTGGGCTGAAGCGCAGTTCGGCTTCTTTGGAACCTTCTTAAAAGGTGATGTGGTAGATAATGCCAAAGGTAACTGTTGGATAAGTCCAGACAATGGTATGGTTGATTGGTTTTTTGATTATGCCGATAATAGGTATAATACAGTATGGACGCATGTAGCCGCATCAAATGGCGATCCTTCTGGATACATGCTTACTAAATATACCAATTTTCAATACCAAAAACCAGATACTAAAACACTGCCATATATCAATAATAATTTAGTATTATTTAGACTGTCTGACATTTTGTTATTAGATGCAGAATCATTGGCGTCAACCGGTGATTTAGTAAATGCTAGAAAGGCATTGTCTAAAACAGAAATAAGAGCAGGTGTAGCTACTTACTTAGATCCTACAAATGCATATGATATGCTAGACGAAATTGTAATGGAAAGAGGTAGAGAACTTTTTGGTGAAGGTCATTGGTATTACGACTTAATTAGAACAGAAGCTGCTCAAACATGGTTAGAAGCTGTTGGTTATCCGGGTAATGGTCGTGTAAATGCAACAAACAAAGGCTATTACTGGCCTTTAGATATGGGCACACTATTTCCTTATGATAATTTACTAACACAAAATCCTTGGTGGGCAACACACAGGTAATTGTTATTAAATAAGTATCGATTTTAGTATTTAAAATAAGAAATCAAATGAAAAAAATAATATCAATCAGACTTATACAATTCCTAACTGTTGTATTACTGTTTGCAGCCTGTAAAAAAGAATACATTACAGGAGGCGTAATTGAAGACGTAAATAAATATAAAAGCACTTCTACTTATGATGTGTTAAAAACAAATCCATTGTTCGATACGCTTGTACAATTAATTGATACTGCTGGTTTAAAAGACAAAGTAAATCAATTGGGTACTAGCTTCTTTGCACCATCAGATTATTCAATATTGCAATACCTAAATGCAAGAACATTAAAAGCACAAGCAATTAATGCAACTGCAAAATTTGCGTTGGATTCTATGTTTTATTATTTACGCAATAATACCAAAGGCACTAAAGATTCATTGTTAATGTATCTTATTAAAAAGCCATTAACCTACGATGTATTAACTGATAGGGGAGATATGTATCCAACCTCATTAGCAAGTGATACTGCAATTGTTTCTTATGAGTATACTAAGAATGGTTCTTTAGGGTATAATTCAGTTGTATCAGTTGTTCCACAGGTTGTTTATTTTACACATTTGTGGCGTCATTACGATTTAAGTGATGTTAATCCTGCAGGTATGGTTCCTTCAACAATTGGGGTACATACATTAGTAAAAACATCAGGTATTCTTACGCAAAATGGCGTATTGAATGCGCTTGATAATTCACATATCTTATTCTTTTACGGCACAAAAAAATAAAACCTTTCTACAATGAAACAATTTAAAAAAATCATAGCCGCTGCTGTTTTATTATTAATTATTTCTTCGGTAGTGTTGGTTTCATGTACCAAATACGGAGATGGATTTTTAAGTCCAACAGTACAATATGCAGTGAATGAATTTACCATTACACGCGGTAGAGTAGCTACCTCTTATTCCCTAATTACAGATGGATCTAGTGTGCCAATGCATGTAAAATGGGTGCATATTTATAATGATGCAGGAAATATAGTAGACACTTTGTTTTCTAAAAAATATGTTGTACCTATTTGGACAGCAGCGTATAACCCAGTTACAGATGTTACTTATGCAACTATTATGGCTAAACGTTCAGTTGCCGAAATGACACCTATAACAGTTAATGAAAGCAATGGTACCATTGAAGCAAATAGTGCAACCATATTTTTGCCAGTTGGTGGGTATACAATGGATTTAGAAGTATCTAATGCTGCAGGTACGCAGATTATGCCCAAAATCATGAAAGTGATTATTAATGATGGGATTGCCTTAGAAACTAGTCCAGAACAAGGCGCATTTAGTACCTCTTTATTAATTGCAGGTTCAGCATCTGGTGCTGGTGCATTGGGAGGTGCAAATGGGGGTACTTTATTTAACGGCGTTAATAATCCTTATATATCTTATTCAGTAACTAGATATGCAGATACACCCAATATATTTGTTTTAAAAGTAGCAGATAGAAATGGCGTGTTGTATAATCCTAAATTGGGTGAAATTGCTAAAAGACCCAATACAGGTTTAAACCCTAATCCGCCATTTTTGCAAAATCTACAAGATTATGCGCCGGATACATTTACTGCAACTGATACAGAAATATCTTTAAAGTTTCCATTGGTTCCTTTTCCAATTGCTTCATTAGGAAATGGATTTAATATGTATTATAGAATTCCAACTGCATTTACTGCTATTGATAGTACTACAGCATGGACAAGCAACACCGCAGGGAACTTTTACAAAGGAACTACTGATACCCATTATAAAGGTGTTTACACTGCAGGAAGGTTTGACTATTCATTAAGAATTCCAATGCGTATTCAAGTGCCAGGGGCTTATTTAATGTCTATTAAAATTTTAAATAACACCCACAAATAGTATTAACTCGTTTTTGTTTTATAATTCAAATGAATGCGTTAGCGATTTCAAATATCGTTAACGCATTTTCATTTAACTTAGTTCTTGAGAAAGTTTCACGCTCCATAAAAATTAAATGATGTATAAAAAGTTGTTTTCATTTATTGCATTTTTTGTTTTTTTAATTGCCAATGCGCAGCAGTCTTCTACTATTAATGTAAGAACAAGTAAAGCCCAGATAGATGATTTTATGGATCAACGATTTGGTTTGTTTATACATTGGGGGCCAGTGAGTTTACGCGGAACAGAAATAGGTTGGTCGCGTAGTCATCAGGTTAATCAAGTTGAGTATGATAGTTTATATAAAGAATTCAATCCTGTTTTATTTAATGCAGATAATTGGGTAAAAACTGCTAAAAATGCAGGTGTTAAATATTTAACCATCACAGCTAAACACCATGATGGTTTTTGTTTATGGCCTTCTGCTACTAATAATTATACAATTCAATATACTCCCTTTAAAAAAGATATTGTTGGTGCATTAGCAATGGCATGTAAAAAACAGGGTATTAAGTTTTGTGTGTATTTCACCGTTTTAGATTGGCATGATGAAAATTATCCAATACACAATAATGGAAAAGACACAAACGGTAATATGGTAGAATTTGTAAAAACAATGAAAAAACAAATTCAAGAAATTATTAGTAATTATCACCCATATATGTTGTGGTTTGATGGCAATTGGGAAAAACCTTGGACACAAGAGATAGGCATTGATATGTATAATTATATAAAAAAATTAGATCCTAAAGTTGTTATAAATAATAGACTCGGAAAAGGAACGCATAAAACGATGTCTGAGGCATCCGTAGGAGATTATGCAACACCTGAACAAGAGATTGGTTCCTTTAACCTAAAAGATCCTTGGGAATCATGTATTACCATTTGCAATCAATGGTCTTGGAAACCCAATGACCCGATGAAGTCTTTAAAAACATGCATACAAACCCTTGCTAGTACAGCTGGAGGTAATGGGAATTTACTTTTTAATATTGGGCCAATGTCTGATGGCAGAATTGAACAAAGACAAATTACCCGACTAAAAGAAATGGGTGATTGGTTAAAAATATACGGAGAGTCAATTTATGGAACTAGAGCAGGACCCTTTAAACCTGATTCTATTTTGGCATCTACCAGAAAACGAAATACTATTTATTTACAATTATTTAAAATGCAATCTGGAGATTTAAAAATTCCTGTTATTCCTGGATTGAAAATTTTGAAAGCAAATTTTATTAAAGGGGATGCGGTTCCTTTTGAACAAACCAATAATAATGTAGTGTTTGACTTGCCGAAAAAATTTCCTAATGCTACCTGTTCTGTTTTGGCAATTGAATTTAATGCAGATGTAACAACTGTGTCAATATTAGAAAAGTTAAAATAAGTCACATCAGTTTTATTCAACAATTAATTTAAAAAATTAAATATATGCGAAATACTATTTCAGTTTTACTAATACTCTTGGCATTGTCAACAAACACAATCGCTCAACAAAAACACAGTTTTGAAATTGCAAATGGTAATTTTTTATATGATGGAAAACCTACGCAAATTCATAGTGGCGAAATGCACTATGCAAGGGTTCCCGCAGCGTATTGGAAACATCGTTTACAAATGATGAAAGCCATGGGGCTCAATACAGTGGCTACTTATGTATTTTGGAATCACCATGAATTGTCGCCAGGTGTTTGGGATTTTTCAACAGACAATCATAATATTCGTGCATTCATTAAAACCGCAGCAGAAGTTGGCTTGATGGTTATATTACGACCAGGTCCTTATGCATGTGCTGAATGGGAATTTGGCGGATATCCATGGTGGTTGCAAAAGAATAAAGACCTTGTTATAAGAAATAATAACAAGCCTTTTCTTGATTCTTGTAATACCTATATCAGTAAATTAGTTTCAGAAATTAAAGACCTACAAATTACCAATGGTGGCCCTATTATTATGATACAGGCAGAAAATGAATTTGGATCTTATGTTGCGCAACGAAAAGATATTCCTTTAGCAGAACACAAAAAATATAGCTTAGCCATCAAAAATCAATTATTGGCAGCAGGTGTAACAGTGCCTCTATTTACCTCCGATGGAAGTTGGTTGTTTCAAGGTGGAACCATTGAAGGAGCAACCCCCACTGCAAATGGTGAAGATGATGTAGTGAAATTGAAAAAATTAGTTAACCAATTTAATGGTGGAAAAGGACCATATATGGTAGCTGAATTTTATCCAGGTTGGTTAGATCATTGGGCAGAACCGTTCCAGAAAGTAAGTACTGCAGATGTTGTGAATCAATTAAAAAAATATTTGGATAGTGCTGTGTCTTTTAATTTTTATATGGTACATGGTGGTACTAATTTTGGATTTACTTCTGGTGCTAATTATGATAAGAATCGTGATATACAACCCGATATAACTAGTTATGATTATGATGCACCAATTAGTGAAGCTGGTTGGGTTACAGAAAAATACACAGCAATTCGAAATTTGTTAATGACAAATAAGGCATTGCCAAGTGTTCCTAGTCCTTTACCTGTTATTTCAATACCCGCTATTCAGTTAAATAAATCAGTTGATTTAGCTGCAATGAAAGAAAAAGTTATTCCTGTTACAAGTGATAGGCCATTAAGTTTCGAAGATTTAAATCAAGGAAATGGCTATGTGTTGTATAGTAAAAAATTTGTACAACCAATTAGTGGCACATTAAATATTAAAGGCCTTAGAGATTATGCCACTGTTTATGTAAATGGCGAAAGGGTAGGTGTGTTAAACAGAAATACAAAAAATTATTCAATGCCAATTGATATTCCTTTTAATGCAGTATTAGAAATACTCGTTGAAAACATGGGACGTATTAATTATGGCTCAGAAATTATTAATAACCTTAAAGGCATTATTAGTCCTGTGATGATTGATTCTACAGAAATTACGGGTAGTTGGAATATGTATCGTTTACCTTTTAATGAAAAACCTAGTTTGGTAAATCTTTCAGCCAAAAACACAAAAGGCAGACCCACACTATTTCAAGGAAGTTTTCAATTACAAAAAACAGGCGACACTTTTTTAGATATGTCTGCTTGGGGCAAAGGAATTGTATTTGTAAACGGGCATAATCTTGGTCGTTATTGGAACGTTGGTCCGCAACAAACTCTGTATTTACCAGGTGTGTGGTTAAAAAAAGGACTCAATGAAATTATTGTTTTTGAACAATTAAATGACCAAGCAACACATACTATTGAAGGACTGGTTCAACCAATTTTAGAAAAATTAAATATTAAAAAATAGTACCATAAGAATTAAAAACTTGTGATTTCACAAGTTTTTAAAGGCTAATTATTTTACGCAAACGTTTGCATATTTATTTAGAGAAATTTTTTTTAACTTTCTCGAATAAATTATAAACAAATGCTAAAAAGAATGTACAAATTATTACTTGTTTGGGCTTTTGCAACATTGCTTATTTCAAGCCAATTGTTTGCTCAAACAGTTATTAAAGGAACGATTCGTTCTTCAGTAGATCAGATACCATTAGAAGGAGTATCAATTGTAATTAAAGGAACAAAAATTGGAACCCAATCAAATGTATCCGGACAATTTTCAATTTCTGCAAAAAAAGGAGATGGGCTTGAAATTAGCTTTATTGGCTACTCATCTCAATCAATTGCAATTACAACAACAACTGCAACGCTTGACATTAAACTTACTCCATTAAAAAAGGAACTAGATGAAGTAGTCGTTGTAGGTTATGGCACTCAAAAAAAAGCTAATATAACCGGTTCTGTATCTACTATAAAAATGGAGGATGTTCTAGGGAGTAGACCTGTTTCTTCAACTGGCTCATTATTACAAGGTGTCATTCCTGGTTTACAAGTTACAATTGGTTCAGGACAGCCTGGCGCATCAACTAGTTTTAATATACGTGGTGGAACAGATTTTGGAACTTCTGCTACCTCATCTATCAATACAGGGGGACCATTTATTTTATTAGACAATGTGCCATTTAATGGTGCATTGAATTTGATAGACCCTAATGATATAGAATCAATAACAGTATTAAAAGATGCTGGTTCTGCAGCAATTTATGGTGCGCGCTCTGCATTTGGAGTTGTGCTTGTTACGACTAAAAAAGGTAACAAAAATCAAAAAACACAATTTACTTATAATAATAATTTGGTGTTTGCAAATCCAACTAATCTGCCTACTAAGGCAACACCTATTCAACAAGTACAATCCTGGATAGATGGTGGAATGACACCTGCATATGTAGGCAATCAAAATTTAACTACTTGGATGCAGTTGCTAAATACCTATCAATCAACTCCTGATTTATATCCAAGTGGCAATACCGTTTCGGGTGGTGTTTACTATCAACTAGCACCAACTGATGCTATAAAAGCATTACTAGGCAATTCAGCATTTCAACAAATGCACAATTTTGCTTTAAGCGGTGGTTCAGATAAAACAACGTATAGAATATCATTAGGAACAACAAATGAAGATGGCATTATGGTGCCTACTTCAAAACAAGATAATTATAAGCGATACAATATTAAATCTCTTGTTTCATCTGATATTACTCCTTGGATGACTGCTCAATTAGATGCAGGATATTCTAGTTCAACTTCAACAACTCCTTTTAATACAGGAGCGTTTTCAGATGCAACTACTTCGCCATCGGTAATAGCTTTAGATTCTATTCCAACTGTGGTAGGATTGATGGCAACTTCTAAAAATTTAATAATGGCATCGGCTCCTAATATAGTTCGAAATGATATCGCTAGAATTACTGCTCGTACTATTTTAAAGCCTTTAAAAGGGTTAACAATTACAGGGGAGTATACAATTGATAATGCAAGAAATTTATCAACCTCATACGATAAAAGGGCTGGAGGTTTTGTAAATCAATTTACTTATGTTGCTATGACAATTGGTGCAGATAAATTTACAAAAGCCAATTCTTCAACTGATTATAAAGCCATTAATTTATTTGCTACTTATGTTAAATCAATAGGTAAACATAATTTCACATTAACTGGTGGGTTTAACCAAGAGAGTAGTCATTATGAAATTGCTTCCGAAACATCTTCAGGGTCAATCAATGCAAATCTTCCATCTATTTCAGGTACAACAGGTTTAATTCCTTTAACTGGATATGACAACTATTTAGAATATTCAACACGTGGTTTGTTTGGACGTTTGAATTATGATTATAAAAATAAATACCTATTTCAGGTAAATGGTAGGAATGATGGATCTTCTAAATTTCCTGATGGGCACAGATGGGGCTTTTTCCCGTCTGTTTCAGCAGGATGGAGAATTACAGAAGAAGGCTTCATGAATTTTATTAAACCAGTTTTAAATGAATTGAAATTGAGAGGTTCATTAGGAACAGTTGGTAATCAAAATATTGGAGACTATCAGTTTTTTGGAGGTATGACTTCATATACTCCAAACTGGTTGTATGGAGGTACGCAAGTTGGAACGTTAAATACACCACCATTAGTTAGTAATAGCTTTACATGGGAAACTGTTGAAACAAAAGATTATGGAATTGATTTTGGATTCTTTAAAAATCGACTTACTGGTAGTTACGATTGGTACCAGAGAGACACTAAAGATATCTTAACCTCTAATCCAACCCCATTACCAGCGTTATTAGGCACAGGTGCACCACTACAAAATGCTGGATCTCTAAGAACAACTGGATTTGAATTACAATTGAATTGGAGAGATAAAATAGGTCAGTTTAGTTATTCATTAGGAGCAAATCTTTATGATTATAAATCTGAAGTTACTAACGCAAATAATACGCAAAATGTAATTACAAACGGAACACTTTATATTGGTAAAAAAATGGGAGAAATCTGGGGATACACAACAGATAGATTTTATAATACCAATGATTTTGCTTCTGGAACTTTAAATGCAAGTTATCGAAACGGAACATTGAACCCAGGAATAGCCAAACAAAATGGTCAGGCCCCTAGCCCTGGAGATATTGTATATGTAGATTATGATAAAAATGGAATTATTACTAGTGGTGCAGGTACAATGGCAGACCATGGTGACCTACAAATTATTGGAAATAATTCATTGAGGTATCAATATGGATTTAATGGAAGCGTAGCTTATAAATTCATTGATTTGTCATTTGTAATTGCGGGTGTTGGAAAGCAAGACCAATGGAATAATAATACCTTTTCATTTCCAAACCAGTGGTTAATTTATGGAGGTCTTTATTCGCACCAAGTTAATTATTGGACTCCAACAAATACGGGATCTTTTTATGGCAGAATATATACAGATAATGTAAATACTCCTAACCAAGGATATAATCAAATTACACAAACTAAATTCTTGCAAAATGGAGCTTATGCTAGGGTGAAAAATATTACAGTGCGATATACTTTTCCTGCTGATTTGTTAAAAAAAGCAGCAATTAATAAAATGCAGTTTTATGTAAGCTTCGAGAATCCTTTTATGTTTCATCATATGCCAGATGGAATGTATCCTGATATGTCTACAATGGGCTCAGGAGCCGGTTTAGGATATCCATTTATGCGTAAAACTTCCGTAGGATTAAGTATATCATTTTAATATTATTTAATCTTATTATAAAAAAAATATCATGAAAAAATTTATCATAACATTATTTATTCTTTCTGCAATTATTGTTGGTTGCAATAAAGATTTTTTAAACAAAATACCGTTGAATCAGTTAACTACAGAAACTGCTTTTGTAACCTATGCAAATTTTCAAACTTATACTTGGAGTTTGTACGATTATTTAGCAGGATTTGGTAATTCAGGGGCAACTATGCCGCCGGCATTTAATAGCCAAGAAAACTCAAATTCCGATAATATAAGTAACGGAACACAGTCTTCATATATTAACCAATCGAAACTTCCAACCACTTCAGCTGGCAACGCTACTAGTTCATTGCAGATTTCTACATGGGATTTTTCTTATGTAAGAAAAGTAGATATCATGCTAGATAATATTGATAAATCTTCAATGGTTCAAGCAGATAAAGATCATTGGCGTAGTGTAGGCTATTTCTTTAGAGCCTTACGTTACTATGATTTAATTGCTGCATTTGGAGATGTGCCTTGGATTGAACATTCTCTATCTGATACCTCTGCTGGAATTTTATATGGCAATAGAACTGCAAGAGATACCGTTGCAATGAATATGCTCAACAATTTAATTTGGGCGGAAAGCCATATCAAGGCAACAGGTGATGGTGCGAATACTATTAATGTAAATGTTGTTCGTGCATTATTATCTCGTTTTGGATTATTTGAAGGTACTTGGAGAAAGAACCATAATTTAAGTAATGCAAATACTTATTTAACTGCTTGTGCAACGTATTCTCAAAAATTATTAACAAGCTTTCCAAGCGTAATGAGTAGCTACGATGATGTAAATAATTCCGAAGATTTATCTGGTAAAGCCGGTATAATTTTATTCAAGCAGTACATTACTACTATTTATAATAATCCAATGCTTACCCGTTATACAGCAAGTACTTCATGGAATTGCGACGTTCCTAAAAGTGCAGTTGAAAGTTTCTTGTGTACGGATGGTCGTCCTATTTCAACTAGTACTGTTTATCAAGGCGATGACTCAATGTATGCATCATTTAAAAATAGAGACAGGCGCTTATATTTTACTGTAACACCTCCGTATAGTGTTAAATTTATAAATAAAAGCATTACAGCTCAAGCATCAAATTCAGACAATCTTTGGGCATTCGATGCATTTCCGCAACATGGTGCATTTGTTAGATTAATGAATGATAGTATTCCTGGTAATATCAATAAAAGATTGCCATTCCTTGCGCAAACACAAGATATGAAATCAGGAAATGTGATACCTAATATTCCGCATTTCACTTCTTACACTGCTGCATTAAGTAATTTGCCAACTGATGCAATTGCAATTAGCCAAGCAGTGAGTAAATTAGGATATTATTATTGGAAATATTTTAATAGGTTGCCAATGGATGGCGCAAGTAACTATGGTGGAACGCAAGATTGTCCATTATTTAGAATAGAAGAAGTTATGTTGAATTATGCAGAAGCACAATTTGAATTAGGTGCATTTAACCAATCTATAGCCGATGTAACAATCAATAAATTAAGGCCAAGAGCAAACGTTGCAAATATGGTGGTATCTGCAATCACTGCAAATTTCGATTTTAAAAGAGACCCAACTGTAGATCCTGTTTTATGGGAAATTAGAAGGGAGCGTAGAATTGAATTGTTTGGCGATGGCTTTAGATTCAATGATATTAAAAGATGGAAGAAAGGGGCTTACCTAAATGATTATCAACTAGGTGTAAAAATCAACAAAGCGGATTATCCAATTTATACTGTATTCAACATTACAAATGTAAATATTTTAATTGATGGCGGTACAGCTGTTGGGTATGTAAAAAACTCTCCAGTGCCTTTAGGATGGCTAGATAAATATTATTTAGAGCCTGTGCCTTTACAAGAGATTGCAATTAATCCTAGATTATCTCAAAATCCTGGTTGGTAAAAAATATTAATAGAAATAAAAAACGCGGATTATTTTAATCCGCGTTTTTTATTTCTATTATTCATGTATAAAATTTTCAATACTTTCTTCTTCTATTTCTTTAAATAAGGCGCTATAATCGGCTGCCAAATTTCGTATCCTTTTTTATTCATGTGCAAGTTGTCTGATAAGAATATATCCGACATTATTTTTCCATCACTATTAAACATGCTTTGATAGATATCTACAAAATATGTTTTACGATGTTTTTTTGCAAATTGTTTAATCATCCCATTGGCTTCAACAATTACAGGCCAGAATTTTTCTCTGCTAGGGCTTGGTTTCAATGAAACAAATACAATAGATACTTTGGGTAATTTTGTTCTTATTAAAGTATGTAATGTTTTAAAGCGTTCTAGAACCGTTTCTGCAGAAGCATTTGCCGCAACATCATTCTCTCCACAATAAATAACAATTTGCTTGGGGTTGTATTTAAAAATCACTTCTTCTGCAAAATGTATTACATCTGGAAGTGATGATCCGCCAAACGCCCTATTTAATATTGTATAACCTGGAAAATAGTTTTTTACATCAACCCATTTGGTAAAAGAAGAACTCCCAATAAATAAAATAGGGTTAGTAGGAGGTGGTGTTATTGAATCTAATTTTTTAAAATAGTTCACCTCTTTTAAAAAAGGCTGAGCAAAGGAATTAGTAGCAAAATTGAAAATGAATACGAAAGCAAGGACTGTTTTTACAATTTGTTTGTTCATGGTTAGCGTTCTTTGATTGAAAGTAGTAAAATATCATTCCATTATTGGTTCAGGGAGGTATTGAATATATTTATCCACATTTTTTTTCTATTTCAGACCAAGAAATGTGAATAAACTAGAATCGTGTAAATATTTCGTCATTGCAAGGGTGTAAATAGATGCTATTCTGATAAATCTTATTTGATATTAGAATAATTAATATAACTTTATGCTATCCCTAATTTAAAAAACTTGATAATGAAACCCTTAATCATTAGAAAGATAGGCATCATAATGATGTCCTCAATCCTCTTGTACAGTTGTACAAAATCAGTTGATCTAGTAGATCAACCAACACCAACACCAGATCCAACACCAGTTTCCGAGAGTAGTAATCCATCAGACCAGTATTCATTTGGTTTGTTAGCCATGGACCAATCTCAGTGGGCTAGTGTTCCAGTGTTTTCAGAGAGTTTTATGGCCAGTAGAACTACTACTTATGGTCAAACAAACGCTTCATTACCAACCAATTACTTATTGGCAACACCCACAGTAAGAGATCAAGGCCAAATTGGTTCTTGTACTGGATTTTGTGGTGCAGAAACCAATGAAATCTTAGCTTATTACAAGGCCAATCCCTTAGCAGGTAGTTTTGGTTCTGGATTAACAGTAGGTACTGGTTTAAGTGCTGCATCTACTACATCTCATGTAGTTAATAGTAGTTTGTTCGGAACCTCAAGTGCTTTAAGTCCGTTGTTTATTTACTATGTAGAAAGAGTAGTGATAAACAAGCAGGCAATAACTGCAGATGGTGGTGCTTATATGGTTAATATTCCGCAGGCATTACAAGGCTTGTCTAATAATACCGGTACTGGAACCGCTTTAACTGCAACTGTTTCAGGTAAGTCTTATACTTTTTCTGGTGATTCTTACGAGAACTTGTATCCTTATCCTACAAATGGATTAAATACCTCAGCACAATACAAAACTGCTCCTTCAGCTGCTGCTATTACGAATGCTGCGAATTTTAAATTAAGTGTTCAGAATGGAACTACAGGTAGTACAGGAACAACTAATAGTGGCTATTATGTTATTAATTCTACTAACCGTGTGAATGATGTGAAAGTTGCTGTATCCTTAAAAAAACCAGTAATGATGGGCTTTAATGTCTATGACAATACTAGTTATAAATATTTTGAAGGATTAGGTGTTTTAGGATATGCTCCTACAAACTATACCTATAACCCACTTACCACAGCTGGTGCGCTTGTACCAGGTTTAAAAATGTTGGGCGGTCATGCAGTTCCTATTGTAGGCTACATTGACGATGCAACACAACCAGGTGGTGGTGTTTTTATTTGCCAGAATTCTTGGAGTACAAACTGGGGCTTTAGAGGCTATTTCTATATGCCGTATTCAGTTTTACAAAGTACTCAAATTGTTCCTGCAGGTAACTTATATGTAGCTACCATATAGTATTGTAACTGTTTTCTGTTCGTCTGTCCGTTGGCTTAACCCGCCAAAAGGGTTTGTGTGATTGAATTGGCTGAAACCAAATTTGATCTTTAATCTCGTGCAATTTTGTGCAAACTGTTTTTTCCAACTAGGCTTACTCCCTTTAATAAGTAAGTTGGTTTCTGGCAGTTCAAACAACAAGCTCATCCCTTTTTGAGTTGTTGTTTTTAAAATTGCAGTTGTTGAAGGGTTCAATTTCTCGGTTTCTAATGAGATATAAAAGTGAAGATTAATCTACTAGTAGAAAATACCAACTAGTTTGTATTTTTAATAAAATGGCAAATATTTTTTCAATAGCCTCACCAATTTGGTGGGGCTATTGTCATTTAAGCCTGAAATCCTTTCATAATCAACTTGTTTTAATTAACTTAACGCATTTAAAAATTGCTTGAATCAACCATAAACTATGAATCGTAAAGAATTTGTAAAAACAACAGGCCTTGTAGCTGCTGCATTGGCTGTAAATAAAGGATCTGATTTATTTGCCAGGAATAGTGCTCAGAAAGTAAAATTAGGCATCATAGGGGTGGGTCAAAGAGGTAGGGGGCATCTTGCAAACCTATTAAAGCGTGCCGATGTTGAGATTGTGGCTATTTGCGATGTGGATGCGCGTTGCATGAACGTGGCCAAAGAATTATTTACAACTGCAAAAAAGCCTTTACCCAAAGAATATTTAGGCGATGATAATATTTGGCAACAAATGCTTCAGCAACAATCCTTAGACGGGGTAATCATTGCAACCCCTTGGGAATGGCACAAACCAATGATTATTGGGTCTTTAGATGCTGGTATAAAATATGTAGGATCAGAAGTAATTATAGGCATTAGTTTAGAAGACCATTGGGAAGTTGTAAGAGCTGCAGAAAAACACAAGGCCCATGTAATGATGCTTGAGAATGTATGTTACAGAAGAGATGTAATGGCCGTTTTAAATATGGTTCGCCAAGGTTTATTTGGAGAGATTATTCATTTACAAGGTGGCTATCAACACGATTTACGAGATGTGAAGTTTAACGATGGAAATCATGTGCATGGATTTGGTGTGGAGTATGGCCCCAAAGCTAGGTCAGAAGCACGTTGGAGAACCGAGCATGCAATTCATAGAAATGGAGATTTATATCCAACGCATGGTATAGGACCTTTGGCTAATTATATAAATATTAATCGAGGCAATCGTTTTCATTCGCTTTGTTCATTTTCTACAAAATCTAGAGGATTACACGATTATATTGTAAAAAAAGGAGGAGCAGATCATCCAAACGCCAAACTGAATTTTAAATTAGGAGATATTGTTACCACGTCTATTAACTGCGTGAATGGAGAAACGATATTATTACAACACGATACCAATTTACCTCGACCATATTCATTAGGATTTCGAGTACAAGGTACAGAAGGCTTATGGATGGATGTAAACAGCAGTATTTATATAGAAGACAAATCTGCAAAGCCACATGCTTGGGACGATGCAACGCAATGGTTAGATAAATACGATCATCCTTTATGGAAAAGATGGTCTAAAGAATCTGCCGATGCGGGGCATGGTGGGATGGATTTTTTTGTGTTACAAGCTTTTGTTGAATCCATCAAACAACAATTGCCAACACCACTAGATGTATATGATGCAGCTACTTGGAGTTCCATAACTCCATTAAGCGAACAGTCAATTACTTTAGGAAATCAAACAGTTGAATTTCCTGATTTTACAGGTGGTCAATGGATGTATCGGAAACCAGTTTTTTCATTTGGAGATGCTTATTAAATTACATGAAAAATAAATCAATTATTTATCTTTTAATTTGTGTAATTGGAACAATACAATGCAAGCCTAGTCAAAAAAACATAAGTTCAACAAAATTTCCATCTGAATTAGTCAATTTTGTTCCCTATAAAAATAATCCTGTTTTTACCGGAGCTGGCCAAGATGATTGGGATAAACAAATTCGTGAAAGGGGTTATATTTTAAAAGAAGGAAACACCTATCATTTATGGTATACGGGTTATTCTAATTCTAGTAAAGATCCTAGAAGATTTTTAGGCTATGCAACTTCTACCGACGGCATTAATTGGAATCGTTATTCTAAAAATACCATTCATGAAAATGATTGGGTAGAAGATATGTATGTAGTAAAATCTGCTAACACTTATTATATGTTTGCAGAAGGCCAAGGCGATACGGCGCATTTACTTACATCAACCGATAAAATTCATTGGGATGAAAAAGGGCCACTAGATATCCGACAAAAAAATGGCAGCCCCATTGCAAAAGGGGCTTTTGGTACACCCACTGTTTATATTGAAAAAGGTATTTGGTATTTATTTTATGAAAGAGACGATAAAGGCATTTGGCTAGCTACATCAACAGACCATACCATTTGGACCAATTTGCAAGATGAACCAATCATTACCATGGGGCCTGAAACATACGACCAGTATGGTATTGCAATGAATCAAGTAATTAAATATAAAGGGCTTTACTATGGCTATTATCATGCAACTGCATTTAAAGACTGGCACGAATGGTCAACAAATATTGCAGTATCTGCCGATTTAATTCACTGGAAAAAATATGCCAACAATCCTATTATAGGAAACAATCAATCAAGTGGTATTGTAGTTATTGATGGAAAAAATATTCAATTCTATACCATGCATCGAAAAGTAAATATGTTCTTGCCAAAATAAAAATATATGCCCACTCAATTAAGTTCTGAAGATTTAAATAAACGACTATTATCGCTAGATTTTATGCGCGGTTTTATTATGGTGCTTTTAACTATTGAAAGCACTGGATTGTTTAATGTATTATATCTAAATTCTAAAGGCGGTTTTTTAGAATCTTTTTTCATACAATTTAAACACCATCCTTGGAATGGCTTGCGCTTTTGGGATTTAATACAACCAGGATTTATGTTTATTGCAGGAACTGCTATGGTTTTTTCTGTAAACAAACTGAAAGAAAAAGGGGTTAGTCAATTAACGATTACAAAAAAAATATTCAAAAGATCTGGCTGGTTGTTTTTTTGGGGAGTGCTTTTGTATGCAGTGCACGAAACTGGTTTAAGTTTTGAATTATGGGACGTGTTAACGCAATTGTCTGTTACATTGTTAGTGACTTATTTTATTGTTCAATGGCCCACTAAATACCAAATAATGTTTTCTGTACTATTATTAATTATTACCGATTTATTATTTCGTTTCAGTAGTATTCCTAGTTTCGATCAAGGGTTTACTAATCACCATAATTTTGGAAATTATATTGATACTTTATTGATGCATAAAACAAGTAGGGGCGGATGGGTTGCTATTAATTGTATACCAACTTCTGTTCACACAATAGCGGGTGCTTTATTAGGAAAACTATTATTGTCTAATGCGAATAATAAAATAAAAACAATTTTAATTTGGGCAATTTCGGTATTACTAGTTGGTTATGCGCTTGATCTCCTTCAAATAAATCCTATCATTAAACGAATTGCTACAAGTTCCTTTACCTTGGTATCATTGGGCTGGTGCTTGTTAGCTTTTGCGGCTTGCTATTATTTTGTTGATATCAAACAGCATAAATCTGTTTTCTTTTTTGATGTAATAGGATTGAATTCAATTTTTATTTATTTATTTTTTGAGCTACTGGGTGGTTGGTTAAATCATTATATCAGTTTGTTAGTAGGCGGCTTGCTAAGTTATACAACCCTTATATTACCTGCTATATCAATTATTTCCTGCTTGGTTGTTTTTGCTATTGAATGGGGGATTTGTTATTTTTTATATCAGAAGAAAATATTTTTTAGGTTGTAAATATGTATAAAATAGCATGTTTAAATATATAAGATAACTATTTTTTTTCGGAGACTTAAATGCTAATTTCACTTATCAAATTATAAAAATGAAAAAAATATTTTTACTAGTTCTGCTTATTGCTATTCAGTTTTCTTTTACACCCAAAGAAATTTCATGGGTAGCAATAGGAGATTCTATTACCTATTTAAATGAACACCAAAACGAAACGGGTAATAGAATTACCAAAGGTTATATGACAAGGGTAGTAGAGCAATTACCTAATATTCGTTATATAAACCAAGGTCACAATGGTTGGACTGCTATTAGAATAGCTACAGAGATTGACAAGTTAGGAATTACTAAAGCAGATGTGTATACCATATTTCTAGGAACCAATGATTGGTGGGGTGGAAAGCCGCTAGGTAGTTTTAGTGATTATGAAAACAATACGGGTAATGCAACTGTAAATGGTGCGTTTAGAACCATCGTAAATAAATTGCATAGTTTGAATGCAAACGCAAAAATTATTTTCATCACCCCAATGCAGCGTGTTGATTTTGTTTACATTAGTAATTTTAAAAACAATGCAACTGGATCTTATAGAGCAAAGAATGGTCAAGAACTAGAAAAATTTGCAGATGCAATTGTTTCAATTGCCAATTATGAAAAATCTGCTGTAGTGGATTTATACCATGCCAAGGGAATGGATCACCAACACTTGGTAAACTTTAAACGATTAAAAGATTCAGCATCTGGTAATTATATTAATTATCCCTATCCACAATTTATTGATCGTCCGTTTAATCCTGCAACAGACGAATATCCTTATCCTGTAGAAGCATCTAATATTACTTTCGATGGATTACATCCTTCAGATAAAGGATACGAATTGATAAGTAATAAATTGGTGAAATTGTTTAAGAAGTTTTAATTATTTATTTAAGCCAATATGTCGTTAATCACATTACCAGATACATCAGTTAATCTGAATCGACGGCCTTGATATTTATAGATGAGTTGCTCGTGATTAATACCCATGATATGCAATAAGGTTGCTTGAAAATCATGCACGTGTACAGGGTTCTTTACTATATTATAACTGAAGTCGTCAGTTTGTCCGTATGTTGTGCCAGGCTTAACACCTGCTCCTGCCATCCACATAGTAAAACAACGTGGATGATGGTCTCTTCCATAATTTTCTTTTTCTAATTTTCCTTGAGAATAAACAGTCCGCCCAAATTCTCCACCCCAAATTACCAAAGTGTCTTCTAGCATGCCTCTTCTTTTTAAATCCATGATTAATGCGGCGGATGCTTGATCGGTTTGTTTACATTGTTGCTTCATACCTGAAGGTAATGATCCATGATGGTCCCAACCTTGGTGATATAGTTGTACAAAGCGAACATCTTTTTCTAATAATTTTCGAGCCAAAATACAATTTGCTGCAAAAGTTCCTTTCTCTCTACTATCGGGTCCGTACAATTCAAAAACTTCTTCGGATTCTTTTGAGGTATCCATTACATCGGGTACAGAGGTTTGCATTTTAAAAGCCAGTTCGTATTGAGACATGCGCGCATTTACTTCTGGATCGCCCCAAACATCATTTTGTAAATTATTTAATTGAGATAAATAATCTAGCATTTCTTTTCTGTCTTTTCCATCATAACCTTCTGGGTTGTTTAAAAATAAAACAGGGTCATTGCCCGATCTAAATTGTACGCCTTGGTGTTGAGAAGGTAAAAATCCATTACCCCATAATCTTGCATACAAGGGTTGGTCTCTGGCTGCATTTTTTGATACCAATACAATAAACGCGGGTAAGTTTTTATTTTCTGAACCTAATCCATAACTGAGCCAAGAACCAATAGAAGGTCTGCCTGGTAATTGATGACCAGTTTGAAAAAAAGTTAGTGCAGGATCGTGGTTAATTTGTTCTGTATACATCGATTTAATAATACATAATTCATCCACCACTTGTGCAGTATAAGGAAGTAAATCACTTACCCATGTATTTGATTTTCCGTATTGTTTAAAATTCGCAAAAGAAGATGCAATAGGTAATTGCGCTTGATTGGCACTCATGCCTGTTAAGCGTTGACCATTTCTTACAGAGTCTGGTAGGCCTTGCCCTTGCATGTTAATTAAGCCTGGTTTATAATCAAATGTTTCGAATTGAGAAGGGCCTCCACTCATAAATAAATACACCACCCGTTTTGCTTTGGGGGCAATGGTAGGTAATGCATCTAAAATTTGTTCTTCAAATGATTTGGTTGATATGCTACTACTTAATAAAGATCCTAATGCCATTGCACCTAAACCACCGGCAGTGCTTTTTAAAAATTTCCGTCGCTCTATTTTTTTATTCAAAGCATCTAGTTCTTGTAGATGCATTTTAAAATTTGTATCCTGTGCCATAAACTTATCTTTTAGTAATGCTTGCATCTGAATTTAAAATAGTACTTGCTACTACTGTATTTGCAGCTACCCAACATGCATCTAATGATTTATTAATTTTATATAGACCTGTATTCAACCAACCTTTTGTTTTTGTAGGATTCGCTTTGAACTTATTGTATTCATTTATTTGCAAGTTGGTTAATAGTAAAATTTCTTTTGCATTTGGTGTTAGTCCTGTAAGCTGTCTGTAAGCATTTGTAATAGCAGTGGCGGTATCTTTCTGTTGGCTCATAGATTCGCCAATTACTTTTGCTGCTTCAATAAAAGTAGGGTCATTTAAAGTAACCAATGCTTGTAAAGGGGTATTGGTAGATTGTCTTCTAACCACACATGACGCTCTTGAAGGACCATCAAAATTGGCGAGTGTTGGATTGGGTACCGTTCTTTTTAATACAATGTATAAACTACGTCGGTAAATTTGATTGGTACTGTCTTGTACATATTTGGTGCCATTAATATCCCAAAGACCTTCTGGTTGATAAGGGTAGATACTCTTTCCTCCAATGGATTTATTTAGCAATCCGCTTGCCATTAGCGCGTTATCTCGAATCATTTCAGCACTTAGTCTTGTTGCAGGTCCTCTAGCGAGCAATCTGTTTTCAGGATCTTTTTCTTTTAATGCAGCACTTGCCTTTGAATCTTGTTGGTAAGTGGCCGACATGACAATTAATTTATTTATTTTTTTTATATCCCAATTAGATTCTCTCATTTCAATAGCTAACCAATCCAATAAATCTAAATGACTAGGCATTTCTCCTTGGTTGCCAAAATCTTCAGCAGTTTTAACCAATCCCATTCCAAAGAAATTTTGCCACAAATGATTTACAACTACTCTTGCTGTTAATGGATTCCGATTGTCGGTAAGCCATTGCGCTAGACCATACCTGTTTTTTGGATAATTACTAGGGAAGGGGAATATTTTTTCAGGCGTATTCGGAAACACTTCTTTGCTAGGTGCATCATATTGTCCTCGGGTTAATATAAAAGTTTTCTTTGGTTTTGGCATTTCCTGCATGACCATTAATTCTTTTATATGCTCTGATGAATCTGAAAATATTTTTCGTTGCAATTGAAGCGCCTGTTTGGCAGCAATTATTTTTGTGTCAATTACAGCAGCGTAATAGTCTTTTAAAATTTCAATATCCTCAGTGCTTAATTGATTTTTTGTTTTCTGTGTGATAAGATCCCAATTCGTTTTTTTAGCCAATACTTTTATTTCAAAATTGGTTAATACTCTATTGTATACTGCTATGTCATCAATTTTACCACCCTTAAATCCTAAGCCTCTGTTCCAACCACCAAACTGTAAAGCAGGTTCGTCTTTCGAAAAAAAGAGGATGTCTTTATAAAGTTGATCAATGATAGTTTCCATTACTATTGGACTTCCGTCGATATATAAATTAAATCCATTAGCTGTGGAAGAGCCATCGTAAGTAAGCGTGAGTTGTATCCATTTATTACGTGGGACTTCTGTTGTAGCAATTTTTGTAATGGCATTAGATGGCGCTGTATGTGCCATTGTTATTTCTAACTTATTATTTTTTAAGTAAATATTGTATCCCTTAAAGTTGTACAATCTTTCTGCATTGCTTTTATGAAAAATAACGCCCTCTTTTAATTCCTTAGGGATATTCACCCAAACCCCAATGCTAAATGGATCTGATTTCCTAAACACACCCACTTCTTTTAAGTCTAAATAAGTATCTCCATTTAAAACCAAACACTGGCCTGATGCATTTTTTTCAAAAACAATTGGTTCGCTTTTGGAATTTCCATCACGTTTTAAAATGGCTGATTTACTATTGGTAACGATATTTTTTAAGGAGTCTTCAAATGTATAATAGCCTTGTAAATTATTGCTAGGTATGTTTTTACTTGAAATGGAAGTATATTTTTCTTGTTGTATCCAATTATTAAAACCTGTTAATGAATTTTTATAAGCGTCTTGTACATCATTTTCTTTTTCTTTTATTAATGATTTTATATAAGCAATTGTTTTTTCTTGATTGTTGTTAGGTAACATTAAAGTGGGTGTAGGCATATCGTCATTCCATGATATTTGACCTGCTTCTCTAACATTATTAAAAAAACTATTTAGTTGATAATAATTTTCTTGAGATACAGGATCGAATTTATGGTCATGACATCTTGCACATCCTACTGAGATAGACAAAAATGCTTCGCCAAATGTATTGGCCCTATCCATTACATATTCTGTTTGAAATTCTTCTTCTATAATGCCACCTTCCATATTTTGCGGATGGTTTCTATTAAATGCTGTTGCAATAATCATGTCTTTAGTAGGAGAGGGCATTAAATCTCCGGCTAATTGATAATGCACAAAATTTTTGTAAGACATGTTTTCATTAAACGAACGAATAACCCAGTCTCTGTATACAGACATGTCTCTTGTTCTATCAACAGTATATCCATGAGAGTCTGCAAATCGAGCTAAGTCTAACCACTGTGTGGCCATTTTTTCGCCATAATGTTCTGAACTTAATAATCGGTCTACTTGTTTCTCGTATGCGTTTCTACTTGTGTCATTTAAAAATGCATTTATTTCTTTTATGGTAGGAGGCAATCCTGTTAAGTCTAAGGATAAGCGCCTTAATAAAATCTCTTTGGATGCAGTGGCACTAGGTTTTAAATCTTCTAATTGTAATCGATTTATAATAAAATTGTCTATAGGATTGTTTACTTGAAAATTATTAATAGTTGGGATTGCTTTTTTTTCTGGCGCAACAAATGCCCAATGCGGTTTATACACAGCGCCATTTTCAATCCATTTAATGAGTATTGCTTTTTCTTTAGCACTCAAACTCAAATGCGATTTAGGAACAGGCATTAAATAGGTAGGATCTGTAGATATGATGCGGCGAAATAATTCACTTCTATTTAAATTACCAGGATAAATAGCCACCTTACCCGGACTCTCTGGTAAAGGTCCATATGCAGATGCTACAAGGTCTAATCTTAAACCTGCTTTTTGTTTTGCCTTATCGGGTCCATGGCAAGAAAAACATTTATCAGATAAAATAGGTTTTACAAGTTCATTATAATCAATAATAGCAGGTAGTTTAAGGTACTCCTTGTTTACGTCTTCTGGCAATTTTGGAATAGTTGTAAATGCTAAGATTAGCAAAACGAATCCTATAAATAAATAATATTTTTTCATTTCTTTTGAAATTTAAAATCACCCATTTCAATGGTCACATTGGGTCTTTCTTTTTTAAACTGTTCAATACCATTTTTGGTGACCTTTGTTTTCCATAAATAAATTACTGATAAGTTTTTAAAAGAAGCCAATTGTTTTAATCCTTCATCAGTAATATTTGTTCCATAAAGATTCAATTGTTCTAAAGCTGGTAAGTCTTTTAAATAGGGCAGGCATTCATTGGTAATGGCCGTATTTTCTAAATTCATTTTTTTGATATTAGATAAACCAACTAGTAGTTTAATATCGGCATCTTTAATTGGTAAGTTGCTCAACTTTAATATCACCAATTGCTTTTCAATTTTTTGTAAAGCCAATAAGCTGCTATTTTCGAATGGAATTACATTCACAAAATTCGCCATCACAAATGGTGATCCTTCTTGTAAATTTGATAAGATGATATTTTGATTTTTAAAAGCTTCTATTGTAGAACTGCTGATTGCAAGAGGAAGGTTTGTACTAGTCGCTTCAACTGAAACTTTATTATTAACTGTTGTATTATTGAGTACAGTTTCTTTTTTAATAAACACAGTATCTAAATGTGGTGCAGATTGTTTTTTATTATTAGATAGTGTGTCAATGCGGTCATTAAATGATGCACCCGATAATATCCATTGTTGAATACTATTTATTTCATTGCTGTTTAGTTGGTGTTTGCCCTTTGGAGGCATATGTTTATCATCTTCAATTGGCAATACTAAATTAGTATAGAGTGGACTTTTTAAAATATTACCTGCTAATAAAATAAGTCCAGATTTGCCGCCTTTTTTTATAAAAGCTTCAGTGTCTAATCGTAATAAGTTTTTTTGTTTTACTGCAGAGTGGCAATCGTAACACTTAGTTTTTAATATTGGCGCAATTTCATTTTCATAAATATTATACTTTACTATTTTAATAGAGTCTTTTCCATTGGTAACAATACTGGTAATTTCTTTTGGTTGATTTTTAATGGTATCCTGTTTATTTAAACTTGTTTTTTTACTAGTGTTAAATAAATAGTTTTCGCCGTGTGTGATAGTGGCTCCAAAATGTCCGGTAATGGTTATTAAAACAATCAGAAGAATTACTAGCAGTTTTCGGTATTGTTGAAACAAATAAACAAGGCATCCCAAAATGGCGGTTGCAATTCCTGTCCATTGGTGTTTAAATATTAATGCAGCATCATATTCGCCAGATAAAGACAGTAACCAACCAGCAACACAGGCTGCTATAGCACTCATGCTGCCTAGTAAAAAAGACAATGAAATAGCATCCTTTAAATTAATTGAACTAAAATGTTGGTAAACCATTAAGATCGCACCAAACAACAAAATGCCAATAGGCAAATGCACTATAACCGGATGTAAGTGGGCAACGAATTCAATCATAATAAATAAAGGCGCATGCTTGATTAGTAAATTAATTATTAATTGCAAGCATTTAAATGGATAATTAGTTGATAATTAAAGTTGGCTCTTTTTTATAAACTAACCATCCCGTTACAATAACAGATATAGTAAAATAGGCCAATAATATATTGCTCAATTGGGGATAAGCATTAGATGTTCCAAACCAATCTCCTATATAAATAAGAATTGCAATACCAATTGCCGCTTTTAAAAATTCCCAAATTAAAGATGATTTATTGCCATCCATAAAATCAGTTAGTGAATAGATATAAACAAAAATAAATCCACCATAAATAAATATATTAGGGCTACCAATTGTTGCTAGGTGGCCTAAAAAATAACTGACAAATGCAAAAAGCATCATTAGTTGTATCCATGTTAAAATTGAAATTAGGGTTGAATTTTTTGTATCATATTTATCAAAATTATGAATGTCGTCAATTTTATAAACAGGATATTTTTCTACTACATCTGCTGGTCTCCAACCTGTTGGCATGAACCAAATACGTAGTTTGTCTTTAATGCTATTTGCACGCCAAGCATCTGTAATTAACAACCACATGTGAACGAAGTTAATTTTAAAAGGATTCCATGTTCGCATGGGTCTAGTAATGCCATAGATAGGTGTTACGTTTGGTAGTTCTTCTTGGAAAGTTCCAAAAAATCTATCCCATATAATAAATATCTGCCCCATATTTTTATCGAGGTATTCTTCGTTAAATGCATGGTGCACGCGGTGATGCGATGGGGTAACAATAATATATTCTAAAAATCCCATTCGGTTAATAAATCTTGTATGGTACCAGAATTGTGCAAAAAAATGAATGGGTGTAATGGTGGCAATTACTACTGGAGAGATTCCTAATAATGCCGCGGGAATCATAAAGAATGAAAATATTTTTACAAAAGAAGAAATGGGTTGTCGAACAGCACAAGCTAAATTAAATTCTTCGCTACTATGGTGTACGATATGGCTATTCCAGAAAAAATTAATTTTGTGTTCAATTCTATGAATCCAATAATGCGAAAAATCCAATACAACAAAAGCAATTACATAAGTTAACCAAGTTAAATGAATATGAGTAAGTGCAATTTTACTTTCTATCCAACCATAACTAATAATAGTAATACTCAATCCTAACACATTTTTAGTAATCATACTCATCGCTGAACTTAGGCTACTAATCATATCCATTTGAAGTACTTGCTCTTTTGCTTTGTACCAGCCAAACCATTTTTCTAGTAGAATTAAACTAAAAAAAACAGGCATAACAATTAGCAAGATCTTTCCATACTGTTCCATATAAAATTACAGTTTTATGTGTAGAGGGTTTGTTACAAAATAAGTCCTCTCAAATTACAGGTATTTATTTCAATCTTGGCTAAAAAATTGATCTAAAAGTGTGATTTATTAAAATTAAGATCAAGTTGTGACCAACCGGTAGTTTTGTACCAAAAGATTGGAAGAATCAAGTAAAATGGATGTTTACAGTGCTGCCGCTTTAATTAACACCGTATTTTTTCTATCTTCATC
>CAIKZP010000020.1 GCA_903831935.1 uncultured Bacteroidota bacterium
AATAGACCTGTGATTGATTTATTAGGTCCATGGTTTAAGCCTACTGCATGGCCCTTGGTTTGGATGAATTTAAATGTGCAATTAACCTATTATACTTTTGGCGTTACCAATCATACAAATCTAGAAGATAATTTATACCAATTATTAGACAGGCATACACAACAGTTAATCAACAATGTTCCCAAAGAATTTCAAAATGATTGTGCGGGTGTTACTAACCCAGTAGGCTACGATGATTTATACAACCCCATTTTTATATCGGAGGATAAAAACAATACCCATGAACTAAATATTATTGTGTTGCCATGGTTAATGCAAATGTATTATTTGCACAACCAACGTACAATGGATACCGTTAGATTAAGAGAAAAAATTTATCCATTAATGCGAAGGGCTTTTAATGTGTACATGAGAATTCTTTATTTGGGCGAAGATGGGCTTTACCATATTCCGTATACCTATTCAGACGAGTACGGAAGTGCCAAAGAAACTAGTTTAAATATCGCATTGGCTAGTTGGGGTTTTAAAACATTAATTGCAACCGCTAATCATTTAAAAATAAAAGATAGCTTATTACCTGTTTGGCAAGATCGTTTAAACAAACTGGCCGATTACAATACCAATGAAGATGGTATTATGGTAGGAAAAGACAAACCATTTGCCAAGCCACATAGGCATTACAGCCATTTGTTTGCAATTTTTCCACTCTACGATATGAATTTAGATAATGCACCAAATAAAATACCATTGATGCAAAAATCTGTTCAACATTATACAGACCTTGATGGCGATAATTGCATTTATAAATTTTCAGGAGCATCCTCATTATGGTCTGCGTTGGGTAATGGTGATAGTGCATTAAAATGGTTGAATAGATCCTTAGAACTCTTACCAAGATTTGGAGTGCCGCCTGCGCCTTCTAGAATTCCAACTTTAACCCAAAATACTTTTTATAGCGAAAGAGAAAATCCAACTTTCGAATCACCTATATCTGCCTCTCGATCTATGTTGGATATGCTATTACAAACATGGGGTGGTGTAATAAGAGTATTTCCGTCTATACCCACCGATTGGAAAGAAGCTAGTTTTTATCAACTACTATCTGAAGGCGCTTTTTTAATAAGTGCAAATCGTTTAGCGGGTAAAACACAATTCATTCAAGTAACCAGTTTAGCAGGGGGGCCATGTACCTTAAAAACAGATTTTACAACACCTGTAAAAATGGTTGGCTCAGCAACAGTTATTAAACAAGTTGGAGGCCTGATTCAATTAAAGCTTAAAAAGGGAGCGACTGTTATTTTGTACACCGGAAATAAGCCTAAAATCTTTGAAATCAATCCAATAGCTATAAAAGCAAGTGATAGAAATTTTTGGGGTGTTAAATAATTTTCATCAAAACGAAATCGATTTCGCAAAAATCTGATCACTGTTTTTCAATCCTTACTAAATCGTTTTAAATTTCGACTACTTTAGCGAATCATACAGATTGCAGATCGTTACAAAAAATAGCCATGAAAAATAAATACGGGTGGGTAATTTGTTTACTAATTACCATTACACCCTTTGTTGCAAAATCCCAAACCTGGGTAGATTCAGTTGACCGTCACGGAAGAGAAGTGTTTATGCCTGCAGATAAATATAAATGGGATTGGGGTCAAGCAACATTTTTAAATTCATTGGTGCATTTGTATAATATCAAATCAACAGAAGAAAAAAAAGTTTATTTAAACTATATACAAACTGCCATGGATGCTACTTATGCAGTGGCAAACGGAAAGCATCCAAACGCAATTGCATCTGCACATGGCATGGCATTTTTAGCTAGAATAACTGGCAACAAAAAATACCTCGACAAAGCCAATGAAATTTATGCCGACTATTTAAAAATTCCACGTGCTCCAAATGGTGGTGTATCGCATCGCGCAGAAACCATTGAATTATGGGATGATACGGTATATATGTTGAATATGTTTTTATTAGAAATGTATCGACTTACCAAAGACGAAAAATATATTGCAGATTTTCTATTACAATTTAATGCACACAACGATAAATTAACCGACGAAAAATCTGGTTTATGGGTGCATGGTTGGGATGCCGATAATATTGATTACAATGATGGTTGTAGTAATCTAGGATGGCCCGATAAAACTACCCGAAAAAGTAGCCAAGTTTGGGCCAGAGGAAATGGTTGGGTTGGTATGGCTTTGGCCGATGCGTTAAATACTGTTGGCAGATCAAGTAAATTTTGGAAGCCCTTAGAAAAAGCATTCATTCATTATGTAGAAAAAGTAGCCCCACTCCAACACAAAGAAACAGGCTATTGGTATCAATTGGTAACACTTCCAGCAGATCCTAAAAACTTCGATGAAAGTTCTTGTACTGCTATGTTTTCTTATACCATCACAATGGGTATAAAAATGAAAATATTAAACAAGAATAAATATTTACCCATTGTAGATAAGTCTTATCAAGCACTACAAACATCTGGATTAAAATTAGCTGGAGACGGATATCAAATTCCTATTAAAGTTTCTGGTGGCACTTGTGTAGGTGACAAAGAATATTATCTTACTCGAAAAATTACCGAAGGCACTGGATTTGGCTATGGCTCTTATATTTTATTTGGCTTAGCATACGAACAATTAAAAGGCATTAGAAACTAAACGCTCATTATTACAAACACTTAATTATCATGGATAGAAGAAAATTTGTTGCGCTTGGTTCTACCTCGCTATGTATGATGCCATTGATTGGTTTTTCTGCATTTACTCCTTCAAAAAATAGTATTGCATTAGTCAAACCAAGTTGGTTAATTGATTTAATTAAAATAAATGATACCTATGTAAAGGGTTCGCCTGCTTCAAAAATATCAGACCCAACTAATAAATATTTTGGGGCCTATATGAGTGGATATGGGATACCGAATCCACATAATACTTCTGGTTTTATTAATGTTGCTTGTACTGCTATTTCTTCTGAAGAGTCTGTTTATTATCAATCACAAGATTTGTTAAAAGAATTGCTTGATGCATTAAATGGCTTACTTAAATTACAACATGCCGATGGCACCATTGATTTAGTAGATACCAACTTTCATTCTACACCCGATACGGCATTTATGGTGAAAAGATTGGTGCAGTCGTATAATCTATTGAAACAATCAAAAACTAAAGGCGTCGAAAAAGTATTGCCGGTCTTTGAAACATTTTTAAAACGTGCTGGCGAGGCGTTAATAACAGGTGGAATTCATACGCCAAATCATCGATGGGTGGTGTCTGCCGCTTTAACCAAATTGTACGAATTATGGCCCGATAAACGCTACTTAAATAGAGTGAATCAATGGTTGGCCGAACATATCGATTTAGATCCTGATGGACAGTATACCGAAAAAAGTACGGGAGGATATTCTGCTGTAATTGATCGGGTTTTAATAACTGTAGCCAAAGGGTTACACAAACCAGAATTATACGAGCCAGTTCGAAAAAATTTAAAAATGATGCGTTATTATATGCATCCAAATGGAGAGGTTGTTACTGAAGCATCTAATAGACAAGACAAAGGTCAAATTGGTACCATGGAGTCGTACTATTATGCTTGTAGATACCTAGCACTATTAGACAATGACGGAGAACTAGCTAGTATTTGTAGGATGGTAGAAAAAAAATATCCTAATTCATTGATGGGTTCATTAAATTATTTGTTAGAAGACCCTACTCAATGGAAAGAATTACCTGCCTCAAAACCACTTCCTACTAGTTATGTAAAATCCTTTCCATATTCAGGCGTAGTAAGAATTAGAAGAGAAAATTGGGATACCACTTTATTGTCAAATAATCCTGGTTGGTTAACTTTTCACAAAGGAAATGCCATACTTCAAGGCATGCGAATTGCTTCTTCATTTTTTGGCAAAGGACAATTTCAATCAGAAAAAATTCAACAAGTTGGAAATACTTGGGTGTTAAATAAAAAATTAGAAGGACCTTATTTTCAACCCTTCGAGCCGCAATTTATTTCGCCCGATGGAGATTTGGGAAAAATGCCAAAATCAAATCGCAAACAAAGCAATGTTCAATATTTAGAAACAACCATCACTATTGCCGAAGAAAATAATGGCATGTCAATTCAAATTGAAATGAACGGCACAGAAAACGTGCCTGTTACTCTTGAACTAATTTTTAGACAAGGTGGCAATTTTTCAGGAGTTGAACCAGCGCCAAATAAAGCAAATGCTTATGTATTAAAAGGCAAAACAGGAACGTATACTGTTGGTACAGATACCATTGAATTTGGTCCTGGAACTTTGCCGCATACTTGGTTACAACTAAGAGGTGCTTTACCAGCAATGGATTCGCCAACGGTTTATTTAACAGGCTTCACACCATTTAAGCATACCATCAAATTATCCTAAATTCAATTAATACGCATTTTAAAATGAAATTATTTTCATACACAGTTATTGCCTTATTCAGTTTTTCATTTAGTGTTTCTGCACAAAAAGATTTTCAAAAAAAGTACCAGTCGCAACTAATACTTGCAGAAGATGGTGCCGTGATTGAACTACCCGAAGGAACATTCACACTAACCAATACTTTGTCATTAGAAGGAAAGAAAAAAATAACCATTCGTGGCAAAGGAATTGATAAAACTATTTTAAGTTTTAAAGGTCAAACAGATGGGGCAGAAGGCTTACGTGTAAGTGATTGCGAAAATATTTTATTAGAAGGATTTACAGTAGAAGATGCTAAGGGCGATGCTATTAAAACCATGCACGTAAAAAATATTAGCTTCAATAAAGTAAAAGTAACTTGGTTGGGTACGCCTGGTCCTGAGAATGGTGGCTACGGATTTTATCCGGTACAATGCGAAGGTGTTACCATTGATCATTGTGTGGCCATTGGTGCTTCTGATGCAGGTATTTATGTAGGTCAGTCAAAAGATATTATTGTTAAAAATTCTGTTGCTTACCACAATGTTGCGGGAATAGAAATTGAAAACTCTTTGCGTGCAGATGTGTATGAAAACGAATCTTACGAAAATACAGGTGGTGTATTGGTGTTTGATTTACCCAATTTAGTACAAAAAAAAGGTGGTCAAATTAAAGTACACAACAACAATATTCACGACAATAATTTTCCAAATTTTGCACCAAAAGGAAATATTGTTGCAATGGTACAAACAGGAACAGGTATATTAATTTTAGCTACCAAAGGGCTAGATATATATCAAAACAAAATTGTTAATAATCAAACTACCAGCACGGGAATTATTAGTTATTATACTACCGGAAAATTAATCAAGGATGAAGCCTATGATCCTTTCCCGTCGGCTATTTCCATTCATGACAACTTATACGAACGCAAGCCAGGATTGCCTGTAGGAACAGATGCACTAAGCGCCATTGTTACAAGAAAGTTTAAAGATAATACGCCGCATATTTTCTTTGATGGTATTAAGAATCCTAAACTATTAGATGAAAAAGGAAATTGGATTGCTGGTCAGTGCATTTCAATTGTCAACAATCAAAATCAATCTATTGCTACCCTTGATGCGCAAAATCAATTCAAGGGAATGGGCCGAGCAGACGATTCATTTAAATGTGTTAATTAATTATCATGTTACGGAATACAACTATTGCAATAGTGTTATTTGTTTTGGCCGGATCTTTTATAAAGCCAAGCATGCATGCGTATCCCGAAAAATTATCTGACTGGGGAATCTTCGATGGAAAAATATCAGATATGCATCCTGCTAAAGGAGTTGTTCCTTATGCGCTAAATACGCCCTTGTATACCGATTACGCAGAGAAAGCAAGATTTGTTCGACTGCCAAAAGGAGCATCAGTTAATTATGCCTCCGAAAATGTATTAGACTTTCCTGTAGGAACATTATTAGTAAAGTCGTTTTATTACTCCGCCGATTTTAGGCATCCAGGAATCGATAAAAATATTATAGAAACAAGAATTTTAGTGCACGAAACTGCTGGTTGGAAAGCCATGACCTATGTTTGGAACGAAACACAAACAGATGCCGAATTAGAAATTGCTGGAGACGATAAAACCGTAAAATTTATAGACAAAGCAGGTCAGCAACAATCATTTCGGTATGTTGTTCCCAATCAAAATCAGTGTAAAGGTTGTCATAATAACAATGATAAAATCATGCCAATTGGCCCTTCAGTTGCGCAATTGAATGGCACTCTAGCCTATGCGTCTGGCAAACAAAATCAAATTGAATATTGGCAATCAAATGGCCTATTAGTAAATGTGCCGCAACACAGTACAATACCTAAAACACCTGTTTGGAACGACCCAAGCACCGGTTCATTAAATGCCCGTGCTCGTGCTTATTTGGCTATTAACTGCGCCCATTGTCACAGAAAAGAAGGCCCTGCCCAAACTTCAGGACTGTTTTTGCCAGAAAGTGAAAATGAAACGATTGCTTATGGTGTAAATAAAACCCCAATAGCAGCAGGCAATGGTTCTGGAGGCAGACTAGTTGATATTAAACCCGGAGATGCCAATGCCTCAATTATTTGGTATCGGATGCAAACAACCAACCCCGGCGAAAGAATGCCAGAGTTGGGTAGAAACCTAGTGCACCAAGAAGGAGTGACACTAATTAAAGAATGGATTGATAAAATGAACAATAAAGATTAAATTACCACCATGAAAAAGAATTATCTATTACTATTATTTGTTCTATTCAGTGTAGCTGCAGTAGCCCAAAGCACCGGATGGAAAAATTTATTCGACGGAAAAACATTAAAAGGTTGGCACCAATTAAATGGTAAAGCCAAGTATGAAGTAGTTAATGGAACCATCATTGGAACTACTGTGTCTAACACGCCCAATTCATTTCTTGCAACTGATGAAACCTATGGCGATTTTATTTTAGAACTCGAATTAAAAGTAGGTGAAATGAATTCTGGTGTACAAATTAGAAGTTTGTCATTGCCAGAAGTAAATAATGGAAGGGTACATGGTTACCAAGTTGAAATTGATCCATCCGATAGAGCATGGTCTGGCGGTATTTATGACGAAGCAAGAAGGGGTTGGATGTATACCACAGAAATAAATCCTGCTGGCAAAAAAGCATTCAACAAAACAGGTTGGAACAAATACCGTATTGAAGCCATTGGTTCTGTTATAAGAACTTGGGTGAATGGTATTCCTGTAACTTATATGGTAGATGATATGACGCCAAAAGGATTTATTGCTTTACAAGTACACGCTGTAAAAGAGCGTCCGGGTGGAGCAAGTATTCAATGGAAAAATATTCGCATTCAAACAGGTGCAGCAATGAAACCTATGCCACTAGACCTTTCTACGCCTGTTGCTAATTATACCACCAATACTATTTCTCCGCTTGAAAAAGCCCAAGGCTTTAGTTTGTTGTTTAATGGTGTTGATTTAACAGGATGGAGATCTGTATTAAAACAAACCCCACCAGAAAAAGGTTGGGTTGTAGAAAATGGTTTGTTACACATTTTACCAAGTGAATCAACAGGTCCTAAATACGGCGATCTTTTAACAGTAAAACAATACAAAGCATTTGAATTAGTATTTGATTTTAAACTAACCGAAGGTGCTAATTCTGGTATTAAATATTTTGTAACAGAATCTCCTGAATCACAAAGAGCAGGACTTGGTTTAGAGTATCAAATATTAGACGATGAGCGTCATCCAGATGCAAAAATGGGTGTAGAAGGTAATAGAACATTAGGAAGTTTATACGATATGATTCCTTCTGTAAAAGTTGAACCACGTTTTCAACAAAAAATTGGCGAATGGAACCAAGGAAAAATTATTGTATATCCTAATAACAAAGTAGAACATTGGTTAAATGGATTTAAAGTTGTAGAGTATGAGCGTGGTAGTAATATTTACAAAGTGTTAGTAGCACATAGTAAGTATGCCAAAAACAAAAACTTTGGAATGGGAGAACAAACCCCAATCTTAATTCAAGACCATAATAATTCTGTATATTTTAGAAGTATCAAAATTAGAGAATTGAAATAATTTCTTTTCAGTGCCATTAATTTCAAATAATTAATGGCACTGATTTTTTAAACTGTTGCCATATGCCTAAGCTATTAGTTGTAATTAGTTTTTTAATAGCTGCTATGTCGGCTCAAAGCCAAGAACTTCCTGCACCAGTTCGTTTAAGATGCAATTTGTTATTGCATACCGAAAAAGTAAGTAGCAATGGCATATCTGTTAAAGCAAATCTAGCTTCTGCTATAAAGCAAAAAAGTCAATTTCAATTTGTTACAATTAATACACCTAATCCTGTTTTTAACTGGGAAATTGATGCAAGTATTCAACAAACAAAAGCCTACAGAATTCTGGTAGCCTCATCAGAAAAATTGTTAATTGAAAACAAAGCAGATTATTGGGATTCAAAAAAAGTTGCTGAAAAAGCCAACCAAACAATATATGCTGGCAAGCCTTTACAAAACCAACAAGTTTATTATTGGAAAGTACAGGTTTGGAATGAAAAAGAGTTGCCAAGCAAATTTTCAACTATCCAATCGTTTTATCAAAATAAACCAGATTCCATTGGAGACATATCGCATTCGCCTTTAACTGTTGATTTTCAAAATCCTAGTTTGATAATTAACAAAGACAATGGCGATTATTTTTTAGATTTTGGAAAAGATGCTTTTGCGCAGTTGGATTTGCATATTAATAGTTTGCAAAACGATTCCATTTATATAGAAGTGGCAGAAGCATTATCGGCCCCTACTTATTTATTTAAAACCAATGGAAATGTTCGCTATAAAAAAATAGCACTATACGTAACAAAAGGGCAGCACGATTATACAATCAATTGGCCGCCAGATGCCAAACGCAATAGTAGAACACCTGTGCAAATGCCTACTTATATTGGAGAAGTTTTTCCATTTAGGTATGTAACCATTCATAATTTTTCAGGACCAATTACAGCAAGTTCAGTAGTTAGAAAAATGGTGCACTATCCGTTTAACGAAAATGCATCGAGTTTTAATTGCAGTGATTCTGTATTAAATAAAATTTGGGATCTCTGTAAGTATTCCATTAAAGCCACCAGTTTTACCGGACACTATTTAGACGGAGATAGAGAGCGTGTTCCTTACGAAGGAGATGCATTAATTAATCAGTTATCGCACTATTCTGTAGATGCAGAATACAGCATGGCACGTCGTTCTATGGCTTATTTAATTTATCATCCAACATGGCCAACCGAATGGAGTTTGCAAAATGTTCCCTTGGCATGGAATGATTATTTGTATACCGGCGATGCTAGCTTTTTACAAACCTATTACACAGAATTGCAGCCAAAAATATTAATGCCATTGGCAAGTGAAAATGGATTAATTAGTACCAAAACCAATAAACAAACAAAAGAATTCTTACAATCAATTCATATTACGAAAGCATTTGATGGTAAGGCAGATTTAAGAGATATTGTAGACTGGCCAAGAGGAGCTGCTTATATTGGTACAGAAAAAGAAAATCAAGGAGAAGTGGATGGTTTTGTTTACAACACTCACAATGCAGTGGTCAATGCATTTTATTATCAAAATTTAAAACTGATGCACCAAATTGCATTGGTCTTACACAAAACTGCAGACGCTAAATTATACCAAGAAAAAGCCGATCAAGTATATCAATCATTTCAACGGGTGTTTGTAGATGAAAAAACGCATTTAATTAAAGATGGCGATAGTACTTTACATACATCTTTACACGCCAATATGTTTGCACTAGATTTTGGGTTGGTAAAAAAAGAATATATAAAAACCGTTACTAATTTTATTGCTACGCGTAGAATGGCTTGTAGTGTATATGGTTCGCAGTTTTTATTAGATGCTTTATATGATGCAGGATCTAGCGACTACGCTTTGAGTTTATTAACTGCAACAACCGAAAGGAGCTGGTACAATATGCTTCGTGTTGGTTCTACCATAACCATGGAAGCATGGGATGTAAAATACAAGCCCAACCTAGACTGGAACCATGCATGGGGTGCAGCACCCGCTAATATTATTGTTCGCAAACTAATGGGTGTTGAACCAATAAGCCCTGGTGGAGACCAAATACAAATCAAACCTCAATTAGGTAGCTTAAGTTTTGCAACACTCAAAACCACTTTGTTAAAAGGAGAGGTAGAAGTTGCTTATCAAAAAAACAACATGAATGATCAAATAAATATTTCATTACCCGGTGCCACAACTGGTAATATTTGTTTGGCCTTTAATCCATTAAAACCAACACTTTCAATGGATGGAAAAATATTAAACCTACAACCCATAGATGGATTTTTTGTGGTGAAAGATGTGCCTGCTGGTAAGCATGTATTTGTATTACAGTAATTTAAAAAATATTATTATTTACAACTGAATGAATATGAAAAAACTTTCTTTGCTATTTTTTATTGGAATCAATTTATTTGTTAACGCACAAACAGTATCGCATCCCGAAGAATTGGTGAATCCATTAATGGGTACTGATTCTAAATATGCTTTTTCAAATGGCAATACGTATCCGGCCATTACCATGCCATGGGGTATGAATTGTTGGACGCCGCAAACAGGTACCAATGGCTACGGTTGGCAGTATACTTACACTGCAGATAAAATTAGGGGCTTCAAGCAAACACACCAACCATCCCCTTGGATGGGTGATTATGGACAATTCTCCATTATGCCCATGACAGGTAAAATGAATGTGAATGAAGAGAAAAGAGCTAGTTGGTTTTCGCATAAAGCAGAAATTGCTAACCCATATTATTACAATGTTTATTTAGCAGATTACGATGTACTAACAGAAATTACACCAACAGAAAGAGCCTCTATTTTTCAATTTACTTTTCCAAAATCCGATTCAGCTTTTATTTTAATTGATGCATTCGATCGCGGATCTTATGTAAAAATTATTCCTGAAGAGAAAAAAATCATTGGTTATACCACCCGCAATAGAGGAGGCGTTCCTGCTAATTTTAAAAACTATTTCATCATTCAATTCGATAAAGCTTTTGATCTAACCTATACAGTTGACGATAGTATTGTAAATGCTGTTAAAAAAGAAATGACTAGTTTTCATGCACAAGCAGTAGTAGGGTTTAAAACAAAAAAAGGCGAACAGGTGCAAGCAAGAATTGCATCGTCTTTTATTTCATACGAACAAGCAGCACTTAATTTACAAAGAGAAATTGGCAACCAAACTTTTAATGAAATTCGCACAAAAGCAAAAACAGCTTGGAATAAAGAATTAAGTAAAATTAAAGTAGAAGGAGGCACAGAAGAACAAACAAAAACATTCTATTCTTGCCTATATAGAATGCTACAATTTCCAAGAAAGTTTTATGAATTTGATGCTAATAATAAAATGGTACACTATAGTCCTTATAATGGCAATCTAGAACAAGGTTATATGTTTACCGATACTGGTTTTTGGGATACGTTCAGGGGCTTGTTTCCATTCTTAACAATGATGTTCCCTGAATTAGATGGTCATATCATGCAAGGCTTGGTAAATACCTATAAAGAAAGTGGCTGGTTGCCAGAATGGGCCAACCCAGGTCATCGTGCAACCATGATAGGTTCTAATTCTGCCGCAGTTATTTCGGATGCTTATTTAAAAGGCATTAGAGGTTTTGATATAGATACTATGTACAACGCTTTAATGAAAAATACCGAGAACCAAGGACCTATCAATACCCTAGGCAGAAATGGTGTAAAAGAATACAATGAATTAGGCTATGTGCCAGCAGATATGTATGGCGGAAGTGCTGCAAAAACTTTAGAATATGCATTTGCAGACTTTTGTTTAAATCAATTAACTACGGCATTGGGTAAACCAAAATCTGAAATAGAAAAATTTGCCAAACGTTCTCAGAATTATAAAAATATTTTCGATCCATCGCATAATTTAATGCGTGGTAAAAATAAAAATGGCAGTTTTCAACCCAGCTTCAATCCGTTTAGATGGGGTGGTGAATTTGTAGAAGGAAATGCTTGGCATTATAGCTGGAGTGTATTCCACGACTTTAAAGGGCTTTCTAATTTAATGGGAGGTAATAAAGTGATGGAAGCCATGCTAGACAGCGTTTTTAACCTGCCTCCTATATTTGATGGATCTGCCTACAGAGGTGGTGTGATTCACGAAATGCTTGAAATGCAAGTTATGAATATGGGGCAATACGCTCACGGCAACCAACCCATTCAACACATGATTTATGTATATGATTATTGTGGTGCTCCGTACAAAACGCAATTCCATGTTAGAGATGCCATGAACAAACTTTATCGTCCTACCCCAGATGGTTTTTGTGGCGATGAAGACAATGGCCAAACCAGTGCTTGGTATGTATTTAGTGCGCTAGGATTTTATTCGGTTTGTCCGGGTAGTAATCAATATGTAATTGGCGCGCCATTATTCAAAAAAATCAGCTTAAATTTAGAGAACGGAAAGCAGTTTGTTATTGCAGCGCCAAAAAATAGCGCATCCAATTTCTATATTCAATCTGCTAGTTTAAATGGCGTTGATTATAATAAAAACTTCATTACACATTCCGATATCATGAAAGGAGGAACCATGCAATTTAATATGAGTAATCAACCCAATTTAAAACGCGGAACACAAGCAGCATCGTTTCCATATTCATTTTCAAAATAATCATAGAACAATATTTATCAATTCCTAATTCAGCCAAAATGAAAGAAAAAAAAATCAGCTCCATTTCCAGAAGAGATTTCATGGGAACCACTGCCAAAGCCATGGCAGGATTTATGATTGTGCCTCGATATGTTTTAGGAGGAACGAGTCCATCGGGTGTTAAATACTTAGCGCCAAGTGATATTATTAATATGGGATTAATTGGTTCGGGTAAACAAGGTAAGGGACTAACTTCTTCTTTTTTATCTACAGGACAAGTAAGATTTGTTGGTATTAGTGAAGTATACAATGCAAAAGCCAATTCAACCCTCGATTATATAAAGTCTACCTATGCAAAATCTGCTAGCTTGGGTGCTGTGCCAGAAATACCTATATACAATGATTTTAGAGAGCTATTAGGGCGCAAAGATATTGATGCGGTAATTATTGCTGCACCAGACCATTGGCACGCTGCAATGGCTGTTAGAGCAGCAGAAGCAGGAAAAGATATTTATTGCGAAAAGCCTTTATCACTTACGGTAAGAGAAGGTCGTGCAATGGTGAATGCTACACGTAAACACAAACGTGTTTTTCAAACAGGAAGCATGCAACGCTCATGGCCAGAATTTAGACAAGCAGCAGAATTAATTCGCAACGGATATATTGGCGAAATTAAAAATGTAAAAGTAAATGTAGGGCCACCTCCATCGGCCTATAATTTACCAGCCGAAACCATACCAGAAGGATTGGATTGGGAAAAATGGTTGGGTCCTAATGCATTTGCAAATTTCAATGCAGAATTAGCGCCTCCAATATCAAAAAATGTATTTCCTAACTGGAGAAATTACCGTGAGTTTGGCGGAGGAATGGTAACCGATTGGGGTGCACATATGTTTGATATTGTACAATGGGCTTTAGATATGGATAGTACCGGGCCAATTGAAGTGACTGCTCCTGATGGAAAAGAGCATCCTTTCTTAACGTACAAATACAACAATGGAATAGTAATGACCCACGAAAAATGGGAATGGAACAATGCAATTCATTTTTATGGCACAACCGGAGAAATTCGTGTTGCTAGAGGTAAAATTGAAACAAGCCCTGTTGAATTAAAAACCAGGGTAATTGGCGAAACAGAAAAGCATGTTTATAATAGCCAAAACCATTATGCCGACTTTTTACAAGCCATGCGTAACAGGTCGAAACCTATATGTGATGTTGAAATTGGACATCGTACGGCTTCTGTATGTAATATTGGAAATATCGCCTACAGACTCAATCGTTCACTTGCTTGGGATCCTAAAAAAGAAAGCTTTAAAAACGATGCCGAAGCAAATGCATTATTGGGTCGCCCAATGTTAAATGAGTGGAAAATTAAAATTTAACAAGCTATTGCTCATCTATTACAAGGATCAATTTGAAAGAATTGGTCCTTTTTTTATAGGTTCGTTTAACTTAATGATAGTTTTATCATCCAACCATTTTATAAAACAGACTAATGGGATTTTTAGACAATAAAGCACAGTATAAAATATGGGTATTTGCGCCTTTCTTTGAATCGGACGATGCCGATATGCAGTTTTATTACGATTACACCCAAAGTATTGCCGAGTATACCAAAGTGTTTGCCGAACTAGAATGCAATTGGGAATGGATTGATATTACCATGAATAATTTCAAATTAGTCATTGATAATTTATCTCAAGAATCTGAAAAAAATATTATTATCAATCTTTGTGATGGCGATGAGTTGGCGGGTGTTCCAGGTATTTCGGTAGTGCATGCTTTAGAAAAATCCAATTTAGTTTACACAGGTGCAGATGCTTTTTTCTATCATATTACTACGTCTAAAATAAATATGAAACGCGCATTTGATGCGCAATCTGTTTCAAATGCAAAATGGTTGCCGGTAGATTCAAGTATTTCAGAAATGGCATTTAATGAAATAGGAAGCCCCGTAATTATTAAACCCGCTGTATCTGCAGGAAGCATGGGGATCAGTGTGAAAAATGTAGTGCCAAACTTTTCGCAATTTCAATTGGCATTATTAGAAATTGAGCAAGGCAATCAATTAGGTAATTTAGGTGTTACAGATTTATTGGTAGAAAAATTTATTACCGGAAGAGAGTTTACACTTTTTATTGTAGGGTCATATAATATGCCAGCGCAATTAAAATGTTATTCACCAGTAGAAAGGGTTTTTCATCCATCCTTACCTGACCAAGAAAAATTTTTATCCTTTGATCGATTATGGGAAACCTATTCAGAAGAATCTGCAATGCCTTCCTCGGATTTTTTTTATGAGTATGCTGCCGTAACAGATAATACATTAGCAAAATCGCTAGAAGCCATTAGTGTAGCAGCTTATAACGCAGTAAAAGGAATGGGCTATGGAAGATTAGATATTAGAATGGATGCAACAACTGGCGCTTTATATGTGCTAGAAGTAAATGCACAGTGCGGTATTAGTGAAGACGAAAATTACACCTCAATTGGGGCGATACTAAAATTCAGTAATCAAAGTTTTACAAATTTAATTGTAGAGATTTTAGACGATGCCATTGCACGTAAAAAAATCGCCTAAAAAACAACGAATGAAAATTTGCGTATTACAACCAGACTATAGTACTTCTAATGTTGACTACCAACATTACGATCCGCCGCGTGAACTGCAGCATTTGTTGCCTAACCATACCGTGCATACTGTATTCTTAAATAAACTAACTACCTATCAACAATTACAAGCATTAAAAGCAGAAAATTTTGATATTTATGTGAATCTCTGCGAAGGTTATTTAAACTGGTCTGTGCCATCCATTGATGTGATTCATTCTCTAGACTTACTTAATTTGCCTTATACCGGACCCAATGCAATTTTGTATGATCCGCCAAAACCATTAATGAAATATGTGGCTTATTGTGCAGGTGTGCTTACGCCTAATTTTGTGGAACTAAACAATCAGCAACCTATAGCAGAACAAGTTACACAGCTTCGTTATCCCTTATTTGTAAAGCCCGCAAAAGCAGGTGATAGTTTGGGTGTAGACGAGCATTCGCTAGTACATACTATTCAAGAACTATCCGAAAAAAAAGCAGCGCTAATTGCAGCAGGCTATACCGATATTTTAATTGAAGAATATATTGCAGGAAAAGAGTTTACCGTATTGGTAGCCGCAAATGCAAGTCCTATAAATACTTGTACTGTTTTTAAGCCTGTAGAATACCAGTTTCCAGCAGGTAAACAATTTAAAACCTATGCACTCAAAACTTCTGAACTTCATACCGATGTAAACAAACCATGTAGTGATCCGCAATTAGAATTAGCATTAAAAAATGCTACCGAAAAAATATTCACCGGTTTTGCTGGGGTAGGTTATGCGCGATTAGACTTTAGAATAAGTCCAACAAATGAAATATATTTTTTAGAAATTAATTTTACCTGTTCTGTCTTTTACGAATCGGGGTATGAAGGTTCGGCGGATTATATTTTACAACTAGATCCAATTGGCAAATCAGGATTTTTAACACATATTATTGAAGAAGGAATTGCTCGCCATGAGGCCAAGCAAAAAAAATATTTTTTGAAAGGCAATTCGGTAAATGGCTATGGAATATTTGCCAATCAGTTGATAAAAAAAGGAACGGTTATATTTAAACTAGAAGAATCGGCTCAAAGAATTGTTACCAAACGCTATGTAAAGGAAAATTGGCCAGCAGAGGCATTAGAGAGTTTTGCCCATTATGCGTATCCTATTTCAGACGAAGTGTATATTTTATGGGATGCCAATCCAACTAATTGGGCGCCCCAAAACCATAGTTGCGCTGCAAATACTAATTATGATGGACTGAATGTTGTAGCATTAACAGATATTCCGGATGGAAAAGAGTTAACATTAGACTATGCAAATTTATTAGATGGAGAAATGGGTAGTTTTACCTGTACTTGCGGGTCAGAAAATTGTAGAAAAAATATTAGAGGAATGAAGGGTAATTCAATTACCCAAAGAGAAAAGGACCATGAAAAATTATAGTTATTTTAAACAAATTATATCAACGCATAAGTATCGACTAAGCATAACCTATTTATTGTTTATGCTAGAAATGGGCGGCGATTTATTAAAGCCTTATTTTATTGGTAAAGCAGTAAATGATTTATTGGGAGGTAGTTTTCACTCTTTAGTACTTTTTTTATTACTCCATTTTAGTTGGTTAATTATTGGAACAATCCGTATGCGCTTTGATACGCGAACTTATTCTGCAATTTACAATGCAGTGATTTTGCAATTCATATCAGATAAATTAGGGAAGTCAAATATATCAAAACTCAGTGCGCATGCAACACTCACCAGGGAATTGGTAGACTCCTTAGAATTCGATTTGGTATTTATATTAGAAGCCTTATTTAATGTAATAGGTTCATTGGTATTATTGTTTTTCTACGATGTAAAAATTGTAGGAATTTGTTTGCTAGTATTGATTCCTATCAGTTTTATAAGTAGGCAATATGGCAGAAAAATGAGTGCGTTAACACATGCTAAAAACAATGAATTAGAAAAACAGGTAAACGTAATTGGCTCCATTGATAATGTAGAAATTAATCGGCATTTTACTGCCATGCGTAAATGGCAAATTAAAATATCCGACCAACATGCTTTTAGCTTTGGAATTATGGAAAGTATTGTAGGATTGTTAATTGGATTATCACTTTATATAGCTGCAAAAAATACTGGTCAAGCCATAAACCAAGGAGAATTAATTGGCATCTATTTTTATATTATTAAATTCAATAAAGGGTTAGAAACCGTTCCTTATATCTTAGAAAAATATGCCAGCATTAAAGATATCCTTCAAAGATTAATTACTTTCTCTTGAGTATTTTGGTTTAATTATTTTCAGATGGAGGTGCGTACAAATAATTTTCAGACTCCTTGGTTTTGCCAAATTTCAATTTGCCAAATTTATAAGTAAAGCTAATTCCAAAAGAACGATAAGGAATATCGCGATAGCTATTGGTAATTAAATTTTTAGTAACAGTTAATGTTTTTTGGTCGAGGTATTGGCTAAAGCAATTCACCATCACTAATCCTATACTGCCTTTGCTATTAAAGAGCTGTTTGCGTGCAGCAAAAGTATATGAAAACATAGAAGGCTGTTTTCCTTGCCATCTAGATCCAACAAAATAATTGCCAAAAGCTTCAGCAACCCAGTCGTTATTAAAGGTGTAATTAATATTGATGCTTGATTTTAACCCTAAACTATTTGTTACTGCAGGGTCGTCGTAGATGTTTTTAACGTAACGATTATAGATCATTATATTAGGTCGAATATTTAAACGCTTACCCAATAATAAGGAAGCAGAAATATTGGCGCCAGCTTTTATTTCTTCGCTAACATTTGCCCGACTGGTAAGCGTTACATCTGTAAAAATAGAGTCGCCAATTTTTAAACTAGGCGCATAACTTACAAAAGGTTTTATATCGGGGCTATTGTGTTGCACAAACAACATGAAATTTAAATTTGAACCATTGTCGTATGTTCTGTTATATCCTAATTCAAAATTGTCGCCAATTTCAGGTTGTAAGTTCGGATTGCCAGTAGTAATATTATGCGGGTCACTCAAATTCATAAATGGATTTAAATCCCTAAAATCGGGTCTTTCAATTCTATAACTGTAAGCAAATTTTACCACCTGTTTATTTGGAAAATTATGCGATGCAATAAAAGAAGGGGCTATGTTGCGATAGTCTGGAAGCGTTACATAGGCTGCGTTTGAGTAGTTAGCATCGCTCTGTGTGTTTTCATAGCGCAAACCTGCTTTAATGTTTAAAAATTGTAGCATAGCAAATTCTGCCGACAAATATCCCGCATAAATATTGCGTTTATAAATAGAAACATAAGATTGATAAGGATCTTTAATAAAAGCATTTGTGTTTAAAACATTCACATCTGCATTGCTATTTATATTTTGGTATGTTGCTTTTACACCTGTTTCAATTAATAATCCTTCAGAAACTGGGTATGTATAGTTGATAGAAAATTCAACTTCATTTTCTTTTCCCAAATTCAAACTATTTGCCCCTGAAAAATTAGATGCAATATTTTTATAGTGTTGTGCTTGGTTGTAGTAGGTACTAATATTGGTAAAGCTTCCATTATAAGCAATTTCAAAAGTTTTCTTTTCGTTTTTAAACTTTTTTAAATACACCAAACTATTGTCTGTTTCGTTTACAGAAGTATTGTTGGTAAAATCACGAATACTATTTGACAAAGAATTTGTGTTACCATTTAAATCATACTGAATAAATGTTTGGTCTGTAGCGCCATTATTATTGTATTCAAAATGGTGGGCAGTATAAGAAGCAGTAAGGCTTTCGGTTTTTGAAACTGTCAAATCGATGCCTACGCCCGCTTTATAGCCATTACGGCCAAAATTAGTAGCACTTTGTTGTAACAGCCTTCTATTGCCAGTACTTAAAGTTGTTAGCCTGTCCATACCTGTTGGTGTTGCGCCAGTTAACTGAGCGTTACCACTAAAGAAAGTATTGAATCCAATATTTTTCTCTTTTAAACTAAGGTTCAAACTACCTGTTTCTAAACGAGTACCTGCCGATAAATTCGTATTACCATTAAAGCCTTGTAATTTATTTTTCTTTAGTACGATATTAATAATCACACCAGATCCAGCCGCATCATATTTTGCCGAAGGGATTGTGATTACTTCAATGCTTTGAATTTGACTATTAGGAATAGACTGTAAGGCATCTGCAACACTATTGCCAAATATACCAGAAGGTTTGCCATCAATTAAAAATCGAACATTTGGGTTACCTAGTAATTCCACCTTTCC
>CAIKZP010000021.1 GCA_903831935.1 uncultured Bacteroidota bacterium
ATTGAGGCTGTTTTTTTATGCAGCTATTTCATTGAATGTTTAAAGATTAATATTCAAGGCTAGCATGAAATTGGTTCCTGTCATTGGATAGTAGCCATTTTCACTAGTTAGTTGGTTGTTATAAATATAATTATAAGTGTAACCGTTTGGTTGGTACTTTGCATTATATAAATTATTGATTTGGCCAATGAATTTCCATTCTTTAAATAATTTATTTTTTACAGGAATAGTCATTCGAAGGTCTTGTGTAAAATAGCCGTCTAATTTTCTTTGTTCATTTTGAGTATTATCCATGTATTGTTTGCCAACATACTTGTTAAGCAAACTCAGTTCAAAATATTGACATGGTTGAAAGTTAAAACTTAGTCCTCCCACCATATTTGGAGAAAATGCAATGTTGGTATTGTTATGTACAAATGCATCTTGCAAACCACTATCGTAATTGTCAATAAATTCTGTAAATGATTTTATTTTATTTTGACTCACTGAAAAGTTCGACGATAAATTAAACCAATTAGATAATTTAAGTTCGGCTTGTAATTCTAAGCCTAGTCTATAGCTTTTTGGAATATTGGTTCTTGTATAAGATCCTACATCATTAATCTCTCCTGTTAAAACCAATTGATTGGTATAATTCATGAAGTACAAAGTAGCACCATAATGAAAATTGGTGTTCTTTTTTTCAATACCTAATTCAACATCATATAAGGTTTCAGCTTTGGGCTGATGAATTAAACTAGCCTGAAAGTCGTCTCTATTGGGTTCTTTATTGCCAATAGCATAACTCAAGAATCCTTGCCAACCATTCTTGGTATAAGTTATACCTGCCTTAGGATTTACAAAATTAAAACTTCTATTTATATTCAAATTTGGCGTTCCTTCAAACCCTTGCATATTGTGGCTAACCAAACGATATTGTAAGTCAATAAAACTCTGCCAGTGTTCGGTTAATTTGTGTTGCCATTTTGCGTAAATATTGGCGTCTGTTTTAGTTGCAGGGTAATCGTAATACTTTCGGTCTGCATTAACAGTGCCTTGTTTAATCCAAATAACTTTGCCAAAATGCTGCCCTTGGTAATTGGTCCAACCACCACCAAAACTCATTTCATCGGTGGCTGTTTTGTATTGCAAAGAAGCAATTTGACCTACAAAACTATTGTCTAACCAACGCTGTCTTACAATATCTGTAGAAATATTTTGACCAGCAATAACAATAGGGGGGAGAATAATGGGAAGTCCGTAACTGATTAAATCTGCATCAGCTTTATACTCTTCGTAATAGCCATTCCCTTTGGTTAAAAATACAGCGGTGTTAAAAGACCATCTTGTATTAATAGCATGGTTAAAAAATAATTGGTAATGCGTTTGTGTGTAATTATCAGTTTGATTATTGTAAGGTGTACCTGGCTTTTCAGTGCCTGCAGGGTTATAAGTACGATTTGTACTTAGCATATCTTCCGGCACGCCATACCATGCTTGATAGGTCTTTTCTTTTCCAGAGAATATATTAAAACGTAGCGATGATTTTTTATTAATGTAAGCACCCGTTACATAAAAAGATTGCAAATTAGAATTGGCTCGATCAATAAATCCATCACTTTTAATACTACTTATTCTTGCATCAATTGTAAAATGATTATTAATTAATCCGCTTCCAACTTTAACGGTGTTTTTTAAAGTATTAAATGACCCAAAACTATTGTTGATTTCTGCATAAGCTTTCTCATTAAATTCATTGGTAGATAAATTAATGGTAGCACCAAATGCACTGGCACCATTCGAAGATGTGCCTACGCCTCTTTGAATTTGAATACTATTTACCGACGAACTAAAATCGGGCAAATCCACAAAATAAGTTCCCATACTTTCTGCATCATTATAAGGAATCCCGTTTAGGGTAACATTAATACGTGTGGCATCTGTTCCTCTAATTCTAATCCCAGTATATCCAACCCCATTTCCTGCATCTGAATTAACTACTACAGATGGTGTTTGATTCAGCAGTAGAGGTAAATCTTGCCCTAAATTACTCGCTGCAATTTCTTGTTTGTTTAAATTTGTTTTTGCAAAAGGCGCAGTAATAGAAGCGCGAATTGATTTTACTTCTAAGGGTTGTAAAAACAAGGAACTAGATTCTAATTCAATGTTTACATCAATACTTTTATTGGCAACAGAAAGTTTTGCTGAATGGGTTTTGAATCCCAAACTGCTAACACTTAAATTGTAATTGCCACTACTAGTTTTGTCAAAAATAAATTTACCAGCTTCATCACTAAGTGTTGAAACTTTTCCTAATTGAATGAGTGCACCTGCAATGGGTGCATGGGTTGTAGCATCTTTAATGATACCCTTAACCGGTACTTTTGTTGATTGTGCAAAAACAATAAGCGTAAGCATGACGCATGTGATTGTTCCCAAAAACTTTTTCATTTTTTTTGTTTTAAAAGTTATTAATGGGAACAGGGAATAGCTAATGGAGAGGATCTGTAAAACAGTACACCTTCCCTTCGCAGGCATTACCCTGTTCAGGTTCAACGGGTATTATCTCAGCCTTACAGTGATTATCTGCTTAGCACCCCGAGGAATGTTTGACTACAAAACTAGTAATAATTTTATATACTACAAATGTAACTTTACCATCTCTTGTACGTTTTACAAAAAATCATTTATATGAAACGAATAATTTTAGGTTTATTTTTCTTAACAAGCATGTTGGGGTTACATGCACAAACCGATAAAAATTTAGTATTTGATGCAAATGCAGAACCTAGAGCAGTAAAGGATTTTACGGGAATAGAAGTTTCTGGAGCCATCAGTGTTTATTTATCGCAAGGAACGGAAGATGCGGTAGCAATTAGTGCCGGTACTACAGAAATTGTAAAAAGAATTAAAACAGAAGTGCGAAATGGCATTTTGCATATTTTTTTTGAAGGAAAGGGGACGAACTGGAATGGATGGGGAAATACAAAAATGAAAGCATACATCACTTTCAAACAACTAAACCATATTGAATCTTCGGGGGCCTGTAATGTAAAAGTAATTGGCACATTAAATGTAAATAACCTTGTAGTATCGTTATCGGGTGCAAGTGATTTTACTGGAGATCTAGCCATTGAAAAATTAGATCTTAATGTTTCAGGCGCTACGAAATCAACCCTTACTGGTAAAGTGAATCAATTAATGGTAGGCGTTTCTGGCGCAAGTAGCGTAAGGGCATACGATTTGGTTTCAAATATGGCAACTATTGGCGCATCTGGCGCTTCAAGTGTTCATGTAACGGTTAATTCAGAACTATCTGCTACAGCCAGTGGAAGCAGCAGTATTACTTATAAAGGTGCTGCGGATCTTAAAAAAATGATTAAAACAGGGGCTTCATCTATTAAAAAAATCCAATAACCCTTCAAATACATTTGGTTGGTAAGGGCCTTCGACTTACATTTGCAGCCCATTAAGATTGAAACAGATAGAATAGCGGAACAGAAAAGCTTAATGACCAGTGCGATAATTAGATTAATCTTATATCGCGAGATAGAGCAGCGGTAGCTCGTCGGGCTCATAACCCGAAGGTCGGAGGTTCGATCCCTCCTCTCGCAACTCAAAAGGCCTCTATCGAGGCCTTTGTTATTTTGTACCTTTAACAGAGAAAGGGTTTAAAATGGGTTAACTTTAAAAACAACGCTTAATTTAATAAGCAGAAAGAACAGGGTAAACAATGAAATCAGGTTTTGTAAACATATTTGGAAAGCCGAATGCCGGAAAAAGCACACTAATCAATGCATTGGTGGGTGAGAAAATGGCTATTGTATCTCCAAAAGCACAAACCACCCGACACAGAATAAAAGCGTTTTTAAATAAGCCAAATGAATACCAAGTAATTTTTTCAGATACACCTGGAATTATTGATCCGCAGTATAAGTTACACGAGCACATGATGTCGTCGGTAAAAAGTGCATTGGAAGATGCAGATATTGCCTTGTTAATTGTTGATGCAAATGATAATTTAGAAGAGATAGATGGTATTTTTCAACGTCTTCGTTTAAAGGTTCCAGGACTAGTAGTATTAAATAAAATTGACACAGCAGGTAATGGAAGACTTGCTTTAGCAGAAACATTTTTTGCAGATAAACCTTATTGCAAAAAGATTGTAAAAATTTCTGCCTTACAAAAAATACACTTGAACAAATTATTAGACGCTATACTTTCTTTATTACCAGAAGCACCAGCTTTTTATAGCGAAGATGATTTGAGTGATTTGCCTACTAAATTTTTTGTATCTGAAATGATTCGCGAAAAAATTTATTTATTATTTGGCGATGAAATTCCATATCACACTGCGGTATTAATTAATGAATTTAAAGATAGGGAAGAGATAGTTAAAATACAGGCAGATATTATAGTGCAGCGCGATACGCAGAAGTCAATTATTATTGGAGACAAAGGTAAAATGATTAAGCAAATTGGCACACTTGCGCGTACAGATATTGAACAATTTATTAGTAAGAAAATATTTTTAGAACTGTTTGTAAAAGTGCGTCCTAAATGGCGCGATAACGACTTGCAGTTAAAAGAATACGGATACAAATAGTCTATTTAAGTAAGCAGGTTTCGCGCTAGGTGGCGCGCCAACTAGTTTGCGATTATATTTAAAGAGGGGAGTTTTTATGAGTTATACAGTAGCCATTGTAGGAAGACCAAATGTTGGAAAAAGTACTTTTTTCAACCGTTTATTAGAAGAGCGTAAAGCAATTGTAGACGATATTAGCGGCGTTACACGCGATCGCCAATATGGTGTAACAGATTGGAATGGAAAAACATTCAATGTAATTGATACCGGTGGTTTTGTGCCACATACCGATGATATTTTTGAAAGAGAAATTCGCAAGCAAGTAAAAATTGCTATTGAAGAAGCCAATGCCATTGTATTTATGGTGGATGTTGTTACAGGTATTACAGACCTAGACGACACTATGGCCGATTTATTGCGCAGAACCACTAAGCCTGTTTATTTGGTAGTAAATAAAGTAGACAATAGTGCCCGCCAATTAGAAGCAGCTGAATTTTATAGTTTGGGTTTTGAACACATATTTTTTGTAAGCAGTATTACTGGTAGTGGTACAGGAGAAGTATTAGATGCAGTAGCCGATGGAATGACTGCAGAAGATTCAGACGAAACTTTACGCGATAATAACTTGCCAAAATTTGCCATTATTGGTCAACCCAATGTAGGAAAATCTTCTTTGCTAAATGCCTTGGTAGGAGAAGAGCGTACCATTGTAAGTGATATAGCAGGTACCACACGTGATACCATTCACACACACTATAAATTATTTCAAAAAGAATTTATTCTAATTGATACTGCGGGTATCCGTAAAAAAAGTAAAGAGAAAGACGACTTAGAATTCTATTCCATTATTCGTGCTATTAAGGCAATGGATGATGCCGATGTTTGTATGTTGCTAATTGATGCCCACAAAGGAATCACTGCACAAGATGTAAGCATTTTTAGCTTGGCCACGCGTAAAGGAAAGGGAATTGTTGTATTGGTAAACAAATGGGATTTGATAGAAAAAGAAACCAATACGGCTCGTGATTACGAAAAAGCGTTAAAAACCAAATTCGCTCCTTTTACCGACGTGCCTATTCTGTTCATATCTGTAACAGAAAAAACGCGAATTTTTAAAGCGATAGAATTAGCCTTAGAAGTTTATGAAAACCGTTCTAGAAAAATACCAACTTCTCAGCTGAACGATATTATGCTTAAGGCTGTTGAAGCATATCATGCACCAGTGGTTCGTGGTAATTCTGTAAAAATTAAGTATGTAACACAGCTACCAACGGTGGTTCCATCCTTTGCATTTTTTACCAATTACCCCGACGATATTAAGGTAGCCTATAAAAATTACCTTGAAAATCAACTACGTACGAAATTTAAATTAACAGGTGTACCAATTAGGATATTCTTTAGAAAAAAGTAATTATATATAAATAAAAAATATATGTAATTAAATTTGTTAAATTATTTTGAAATATTATATTTGTGAAAATTTAAATTTCAAAAAACAATTACAATGAAAAAAGTATTCGCAATTTTAGCTGTAGCTGGTTTAATGACAGCTTGTAACAACGCTGCTGCTCCAGAAGTTAAAGCTGATTCAACTGCAAAAGTTGATTCTACTGTAAAAGTTGATTCTTCTGCTGTAAAAGTTGATTCAACTGCAAAAGTTGATTCTACAAAAAAATAGTAGTAAAAATTGTAGAAGTACTTTTTGTATTTCTAATATTACTTCTTACAAAAAAGTCCTCTCGGTTTTCCGAGAGGACTTTTTTTGTGCCAGTTTGTACATAAAACTGCTATAAAATAGGCATGGCATCAATATTGTAATAAATTCGTTCACTTCTTAGTAATTTACAAGAGGGGAGATTCGTGACAATTTGACCAAAGATTTAATTTATGTTGAAAGAGAATTTATTTTTTCGCGCCGAAGACGATTCAGACTTTATGCCAATTATTCCAATCAGTGAAAATGATGGGGATTTGGATAATGGTATGGTCATTCCAGAAGTGCTACCCATATTGCCTTTGCGTAACACGGTACTTTTTCCTGGTGTGGTATTACCCATTACTGTTGGAAGGGATAAAAGCATTAAGGCCGTTAATGATGCTTACAAACAAGACAAGCTGATTGGGGTTGTTGCTCAGAAAGATGCCAATATTGAAGAGCCTGGTGCCGAAGATTTGTGTAAAATTGGCACGGTTGCTAAAATTGTTAAGTTAATTAAAATGCCTGATGGTGGTACAACCATTATCATTCAAGGAAAAAAACGCTTTGAATTGCTTGAAATGCAAAGTGATGATCCGTATTTTAAAGCAAGTGTGAAATTATTGGCAGACGACGAACTACCAGTTGCAGATGATTTTAAAGTATATGTAAGTAGTATTAAAGACCTGGCTTCTCAAATTATACAGCTATCACCCAATTTGCCTACCGAAGCGGCTATCATTTTAAAAAACATTGAGAACCCTTCTTTTTTAATTCATTTTGTAAGCAGTAATTTAAATTCAGACTTAGCCGAAAAGCAAAGTTTGTTAGAAATAAATGATATCTACAAAAGAGCAGAGCATTTAATTCATATACTCAATAGAGAATTACAGTTTGCAGAATTAAAAGATAAAGTAACCAATAAAACACGCACAGAGTTAGACAAACAACAGCGGGAATATTTTTTACAGCAGCAATTAAAAAGCATTAAAGAAGAATTAGGCGGAGATAGTAATGAGCGAGAAATTGCCGACATGAAATTAAAAGCAGAGGCAAAAAAATGGCCAGATGCTGCTAAATTATTGTTTAAAAAAGGGATTGAAAAATTAGAAAGGATGCATGCATCTACTCCTGATTATTCAATTGTGTACAATCACCTAGACCTAATGCTCGACCTTCCTTGGGATGAGTATTCTGCAGATAATTACGACCTTAAAAATGCACAAAAAGTTTTAGATAAAGACCATTATGGGATGTCTAAAATTAAAAGTAGAATTATTGAATACTTAGCAGTGCTTAAATTAAAAGGAGATATGAAAAGCCCCATATTGTGCTTTTTAGGACCTCCGGGTATTGGTAAAACTTCATTGGGCCGATCTATTGCACATGCTATTGGTAGAAAATATGTACGCGTTAGTTTAGGAGGCTTACACGACGAAAGTGAAATTCGCGGACACCGAAAAACCTATATTGGTGCGATGCCTGGGCGTATTGTACAACAAATACGCAAATGCAAATCGTCTAACCCAGTAATGATTTTAGACGAGATAGATAAAATAGGAACCGATGGAAGAAGTGATCCATCCTCATCATTATTAGAAGTATTAGATCCAGAACAAAACCATACTTTTTACGATAATTATTTAGAGCTTGAATACGACTTAAGTAAGGTGTTGTTTATTGCAACTGCTAACAATATTCAAAACATTCAACCTGCTTTGCGTGATAGAATGGAGATTATTGATTTAAGTGGATATGCCGTAGAAGAAAAAGTAGAGATTGCCAAAAGGCATTTATTACCAAAGCAACAAGAGGCACATGGTTTAAAGAAAGTGAATTTTAAAATCAGCGATAAAGTTTTAGAAAAAGTTATTGAAAGTTATACTAGGGAAAGTGGGGTGCGTGAACTAGACCGTCAGTTGGCGTCAATTATGCGTTATCAAGCAAAAGAATTGGCCATCAAAAACAAAGTAAAGTCGGTTATTACTGCTGCTGATATTGAAAAAATCTTAGGACAGTACCGATATAGCAATGAAATCTATAAAACATCCAATATGGCGGGAGTGGCTGTAGGCCTTGCTTGGACCTATGTTGGGGGGGATATTTTATTTATTGAAGCCATTGTTGGAGATGGAAAACCCGAAATGAAACTTACAGGCAATTTGGGAAATGTAATGAAGGAAAGTGCTAGTACAGCCTTAAGTTTTTTACAAGCAAATGCTAGAAAAAACGGAATCGATCCAGAAATTTTCGCTAAAAAAAGCATTCACATACATGTGCCAGAAGGTGCGGTACCAAAGGATGGACCTAGTGCTGGTGTGACTATGCTTACTGCTTTAACTTCTGCGTTTACTGGTAGAAAGGTGAAGCCTTATTTAGCCATGACCGGAGAAATTACTTTACGTGGTCAAGTATTACCAGTTGGTGGAATTAAAGAAAAAGTGTTGGCAGCAAAAAGGGCTGGGCTTAAAGAAATTATTCTATGTGCAATGAATGAGAAAGATGTAAAAGAAATTGATAGTAGTTTTATAAAAGGCTTGCAATTTCATTATGTGAAAAATATGCAACAGGTCTTAGAATTAGCCTTGGTATAATTCAGAACAATTAAAATACATTCAAATCCCCTGTTTTTTAAATGGGGGATTTTTTTACAATCCAAACAGTTTCTGCTTAGATTTGGATGTTTAAATAAAATGATGGTTCGTTTTTTTGGAATAATATTATTCATGTTTGTAACAAGTGCTTCTGCTCAAACATTGGGCGGGAATGCTGTATTTAGTTATTTGTTACAACCCAATGCTGCCAAGCTTTCTGCCCTAGGGGGCATTAATATTAGTAGTATTGGTAACGATCTTGGCATGGCTTATAATAATCCAGCATTGTTAAGAGACGATATGCACCAACAAATTAGTACTAGCTTTTATAGTTTTGCAGAAGGGCTACAACAAGTAGGGCTTACTAGTGCTTTTCATCGGCAAAGTTCCAATACAAATATTGCTTTAGGACTTCAATATTTAAGTTATGGATCCATTACACAAACAGATCCGGCAGGGAATATTTTAGGCGTATTTAAACCTGCAGATTATACGCTTCAAATCATGTTTTCGCATGTATATAAAACAAATTGGTGGATAGGATTAACTACAAAGTATATCAATTCTAGTTATGGGCAATACCATGCAACAGGCTTGGCATTTGATTGGGGGATAGCCTATTTAAATTCGAATAAATTATTGCAAGTAAGTTTTTTGGCAAAAAATATGGGCACACAATTAAGCACCTATGTTCCTTCTGCACCAAAAGAAGAACTTCCTTTTGATTTGCAATTGGGCATCACAAAAAAGTTAGAAAATGCACCATTTCAATTTTCATTAACTGCGCACCATTTACAGCAATTTAATATTTTGTATAACGATCCACTTTTTAATAATACAGAAGGCGATGCGCGATTAAATCAAAAAAATACGGTTCAAAAAATATTAACCCATTTGGTTTTTTCTTCAGAACTATTACTTAGCGATCAGTTGCAAATCAATGCTGGTTTGAATTTAATGAGAAGGCAAAGTTTAAATGCCTATAATATGACCAACGGATTAAATGGATTTACGCTAGGATTCGGCTTGCTTTTAAACAAATTACATATTCGATATGCAACAGGGTTTTACCAACAAAATTTATTCCATCAATTTTCTTTGAATTTCAATTTGAAGGGTAGTAAATTATAAATGATTGGGCGCTGCTAGAAAGAAGAATTCTTTTCCTGTATCAAAATAATAATTGAATTGCTTTTTATTGGTGCTTTCTTTTTTTTGAAGCCAATTGTTTAAAGTATAAATAGAATATTTGTAATCATTACTCAATAAATCGAATACATCATTTGCGGTAAAATGATAGGCATCGCCACCCGCTTTCCCGCACTCAAATAAAATTAGGGGCTTGCTATTATTGATGGTATTTTTTGCACCTTTTAAAACCAATAATTCAGCACCTTCTACATCTATTTTTATCAAACTAATTTTTTCTGATATTGGAATGATGCTATCTAATTTGGCTGTTTGTACTTGAATAGTAGTGTCTGTTTCAGCTTTATCGTAAGCCCTTTTATTTAAGCCACTATAAGCCATATTGGTTAACACTAAGTTGAAATTGCTGGTACTGTTTTCATTGCCAATAGCAGTTGCTGAAATAATTGCTTTGTTTGCAAATTTTATTTTTAATCGTTCAAATAAAATAGGAATTGGTTCAAATGCATAGTGTGTTGTATTTGGTAAATACGTTAGCATGCATTGCAATATTTTTCCTTCGTGCGCACCAATATCAATACAGCCGCCATTGCTTTTTGTGAGACCTTGTATTATTTTTTTAGTAAGACGGTCGTATGTTTCATTCCTACTAAAAGAAATAGGAGAGATGCTGTGTATTTGTTTTGCAATTTTTTTTAAATGGCTTAACATCTATTAGTCTTCTTTACGGTTGCTAATATAGCCTCTCCATTTTGCAATGGCATTTTCCATATCTGTTGGTAAAGCAGATTCTAAGAAAATTTCTTTACCAGTTGTTGGATGAATAAAACCTAGTGTTTTTGCATGTAAAGCACACCTAGGGCAGGCTTCAAAACAATTATCAACAAATTGTTTGTATTTGGTATATATCGTGCCTTTCAAAATTTTATCCCCGCCATATTCGAAATCATTGAAAAGCGTGTGGCCAATATGTTTCATGTGTACCCGAATTTGGTGCGTACGACCAGTTTCTAAAATACATTCCACCATTGTAACATAGTTGAATCTTTCAATCACATTGTAATGTGTAATGGCATGTTTGCCTATTTCACCTTCTGGAAACACGTCAAACATTTTTCTGTTTTGTTTGTGACGTGCAATATGTCCGGTAATGGTTCCCGAATCTTCTTTTACATCTCCCCAAACCAATGCCACATATTTTCTTGAAACAGTATGGTTGAAAAACTGTTTTGCAAGATGCGCAGCTGCTTCACCTGTTTTTGCTAATACAATTAAACCAGTTGTGTTTTTGTCAATTCTGTGTACCAATCCAAAACGTGGTAAGCTGTCTTCGTCTATATTGGGTTGTTGTTGTTTTAAGTAGTATGCAACGCCATTTAACAAAGTGCCTGAGTAGTTGCCAACGCCAGGGTGCACCACCATATTTGGCGGCTTATTAATCACCATTAAGGCATCGTCTTCATACACAATATTTAATGGAATATTTTCTAGTTTAAGTTCGGTATGTTCTGGATTGATATAACTCAGAAATACAATTTCGTCGTCTGGCTTTACCTTGTAATTAGACTTAACAATTTTGCCATTCACTGTAACAAATCCTGCTTCAATGCCATTTTGAACCTTGTTTCGAGTGGCCCCTTCAATATGCATTTTCACAAATTTGTCAATACGCAGCGGTACCTGTCCTTTATTTACATGAAAGGATTTTCGTTCAAAGAGTTCTTCGGACGCTTCATCTATATTGTCTAACGCTGGTTCCATTTTGCAAAAATAAGCTTGTTGGAGCAGATACCGAAAGTCATGTCAATTCAAAGATTTGCGTTGAATTGTGTAATTTCACTTTATGCAACAGCAGATTGAATTTCAAGACCTAGGATTAAGGCGCTATCAAGAGGTTTGGGACTACCAAGAATCACTATTGAAAGAGAATGCCACAATCAAAACAACCTGTAGGCAATCTGCTGAACCCATTTTGCCTGAAATGGTTCCTACGCATCACCATTTATTGTTTCTAGAACACAACCCTGTTTATACTTTAGGCAAGAGTGGTAAATATGAGCACTTATTAATAAACGAAAAAGATTGTGCAGAACGTGGTATAGAATACTTTCATATTAATAGGGGTGGAGATATTACTTTTCATGGACCAGGTCAATTAGTAGGATATCCTATTTTAGATTTAGAAAAATTCAAACCAGACCTTGGATGGTTTTTAAGAAGTTTAGAGGAAGTAATTATTTTAACACTGGCAGAATATGGTATAAAAGGCGATCGTAGCCCTGGAGAAACGGGCGTTTGGCTCGATCCACAAATACCAGGAAAGGAAAGAAAAATTTGTGCAATGGGTATTAAATGTAGTCGTTGGATTACTATGCATGGATTTGCCATTAATATTAATACCGATCTTAATTATTTTAATTTCATTTTACCCTGCGGTATTCAAAACAAACAAGTAACTTCTTTGGCCAAAGAATTAGGGCGTGAAATTTCAATGGAAGAAGTAAAGTATAAAGTGAAAAAGAATTTTGAAAAAGTATTTGATTGTGCTTTTTATAATCGTTGATGCCTTATCAATTGTATTTCAATGATAAGTGCATGTTTTTTAATCCTTACAATTGAATATAGATCTTACTTTTTTCCAATAATTTTTCGTCTTCGTAAAGTTCAAATTCAAACCAGCCTGCGTGTAAAAAATTAGACTTGTCTAAGAACAATTGCTCTTCTTTTATAGGAGATAGTTTAAAAAGAAACAAACCTTTTTCGTCTTTAAAAACTAGTTGATACTTGTGCTTTTTAGCAGTAGCAATTTGAATGGTTGGTTCACCCTTTTTTGTATTAAAAACATATATAGAAGGTTTCCAAACATACACTGGAGTATAGGTATGTATTGAAGCATAAGTTTTGTTATAAATATATAAGGTGTCCTTTGTTTTTAAATGTAAGGAGTCTTTGTACTTCAAAAAAGCAATTGGGTCTAGTTTGGTTATCAAGCTGTCTTTTTCGTAAATAAAAATATATTCAAGGGGTTTGATATTGGATTTTGTGTTTTTTATTCGTGCTAGATTTTTATTCTCGAAACCAAGGTTTAAATTAAGTTTTACAATTTCTCTATTTTTTATTGGAGTGTGGAAATAGTATTCATTAACTGATTCTTTTTCTGCTATTGTTTCATTCTTTGTTGCTTTTAAAATAAAAGTTGCATTATTTGAAGAGCTGTCTTTTTCATTAATTAAATCTTTATTAACAAGCTGTATTTTATCGGCAGAAACCTTGTTGCTATTGCTAGTAGATGTGGTATTTGTTAAATTTTTAAACACAGGAATTTGTTGATTAAGGGTATTTGTTTTGTTGATATTTGGCATGGAACTTTCGGCGGAAGTTGCAATTTTATTGTCTATAAGAATTTCTTGTTTGCTTTCTATTTTTAATAAGTTGTCGGTAATATTAAGTGTGTTTGAAAAATAGAAACTACCTCCAGCTAAAACATAATAAATGCGGTAGTAAATTTTAGCGCCAACGGGTAATTGCGTGTCAATGATTTTATTATTTAAAAGTGCAGGTTTTTGGGCCGACAAAATTGTTCTAAAGTTTTTATTGTCTGATGATTTTTGAATAGACAATTGTATGGTGTTGCTATAAGGGTTTGTCCAATTGATTTCTATGCTATTTTTCTCTATTTGCTTAATAGTAAAGTCAATTAATTTTTCTTGCGCAATTACCTTATTAAAAACGGCTGCAAAAATGATTATTAAAAAGACTTTTTTTCTCATGCTATACAAATATAGAAACTAGAATTGTATTAAAAAGGCAATATCCCTTTTGGTAATGAAAGGTTCCCTTGTAATCCGCCACAATGAATCACTAAGAGTTTTGTTTGGCTACCAAAATAGTTTTCTTTAATCAAGTTATCCATGGCAAAAAAGAGCTTGCTTGTATAAACAATATCTGTTGGAATGAATGTTTTATTGTAAAACTCCTTCATGAATGTTATTAGTTCTGCAGGGTGTTTGGCATATCCCCCAAAATGGTATTGGTGTAGTAGTGTAAAGGCGTTTTTTTTATGATTTAACACTAGGTTTAATACTTGTTCTTCTAAGTCAGCATTGTTTTTTAATGAACTGATTCCTATTACTTGTTGATGTTCTGTTGTAGCATTTACAATACCTGCAGCCATTGTCCCAGATCCTACAGAACATAAAATATGTGTATAGTTGTTTGTGGGTAATTGTTCTAAAATTTTACTAGCGCCTTGAGCACCCAATACGCCATATCCGCCTTCTGTAATCCAGTATCTGTTAGGATGCTCGTGTAAACTTATTAACGCTTCTTTATTATTGTAATCAGTTCTATTTACATATTGCAAGTTCATTCCGTAATTAGCAGCAGCAATAAGTGTTGCAGAAGGAGTAGTAGATTTTTCTCCTCGAATGAATCCGGTACATTTTAAATTTAGTGATTGGCAGGCAAATGCAAGTGCTACAATATGATTAGAATAAGCTCCCCCAAAACTGGCAATTTCTGATTTGTTTTTTTGAATGGCATCGGCTAAATAATACTGTAGTTTAAACCATTTGTTCCCACTTACTATAGGATGGATTTCATCTAATCGAAGAACATCAACCTGCAAATCGGCATTAGTATAATATTTAAGTGTTTGAATCTTTGCCGATTGTATGCTTGTTTGCACTTTTTTGTTTTTCTTTGTAAAAATTTCAAATTTCCTCAAAGTACAATATTCTGAATATGAAACCAACACTTGTCATCTTAGCCGCAGGAATGGCTAGCCGATATGGCAGTCAAAAGCAAACAGCTTCTTTTGGACCTAGCGGTGAAACAATTATGGATTACTCAATTTACGATGCCATCAGTGCGGGTTTCGAGAAAGTTGTTTTTATTATCCGTGAAGATTTTGCCGAAAACTTTAAAGCAATATTTGAACCTAAATTAGCCGGCAAAATAAAAACAGACTATGTTTATCAGCATTTAAATGCTTTTGTAGGAGATAGAGTTATTCCTGCAGATAGAACAAAGCCTTGGGGCACTGCACACGCTGTGTTATGTTGTAAAGGCAAGGTTAACGAGCCTTTTGCGGTAATCAATGCTGATGATTATTACGGTGCTGATGCATTTATAAAAGCCTATGATTTTTTATTGAATCAGTGCAACGAAAAAACCTATTGTATTATAGGGTATGAACTTAAAAAAACATTGAGTGATTTTGGTAGTGTAAGTAGGGGTGTTTGTGAAGTTGACGCTGATAATAATTTAACAGATATTAATGAGCGCACAAAAATTTACAGAAATGATGCAGGCATTATTCATTACGAAGATGAGTCTGGATTGCACGAACTGAATGAAAATAGTTTGGTTAGTATGAACTATTTGTGCTTTGCTCCAGGATTTATTGATGTTTGCGAAAAATTCTTTGGAGATTTTTTAGACAACAATATGCAAAATTTAAAATCAGAATTTTTTATACCAAGTGTAACTGGTCAATTCATTAAAGCTGGCTTAGGTAATGTGAAAGTTGTTCCTACTTCTGCACAGTGGTTTGGTGTGACTTATAAAGAAGATGCGCCACATGTACAAGCAAGTATTAATGCTTTAGTAGACGCAGGTAATTATCCAAAAAGTTTATGGGATTAACCTACATAATATGATTAATAAAAAAGCCGTTGCAAATTAAATGCAACGGCTTTTTTTATGCGTAATATTTTTTAAAACTAAGGAGTAATTTATTTTTGTGTGAAGGCTTTTACATTAAAAACACAATCTGCTACTTTAATAATTTGTTGTTTTCTCTGAACACCTCTAATAGCGCTATGAGTAGGTAGTTTTAATTTTTCAATGCTAGTGTCGGACTCTTTTAATTCATCTACAAATTCGTAAATGTTTTTAGATTTAACTGCAAAGGAAACGCCATCTGCTTGTGCTTGACGGGTACTTAATACCCCAATCACTTCGCCATTATTGTTTAACACAGGACCGCCTGAATTACCAGGGTTGGCACTAATTTGAATTTGGTAACTTAAAGAATCGCCATTAAAGCCAGTTTTAGAACTCAAATATCCAACACCATAAACGATATCATTTCTAGGATATCCTAGGGTGAAAATTTCATCCCCTAAATCGGCATTTTGTTTTTGAATACTATAAGGTAAAGACTTAAGTGATTTAAAATCTTCGTCGTTGATTTTTAAAATTGCTAGGTCTTTCTTTAAATCAATATGTATAATTGCAGCAGTATATTCTTTGCCTTTGCTATCCACAACAATTGCTGAAGTTCCTTTTAAAACGTGTGCATTTGTTATAATAAAACCTTTGGGATCAATTAAGAATCCTGAACCACCGCTTATTACTTTAACGCCAGTTGGAATTTTACTTTTCACTTCGTTAATTAACGAACCTTGGTATTGTTGGTTACGCTTAATGATTTCAATATCCTTACTTAACTGTTGAATTTGATTGCCATTTACTGCAGGAGAAAAATAAGCAACAAGTCCACTCATCACTAGTGCAATAATACCACCCACTGATGCAGCGATGGCAGTAACTCTTTTGTATCTATTCCAAAGTTGTACTACTTGTACTTTCGTAGAAACTTCGCCACCTTCATTTAAATCGCCTGTTTCCAATAATTTGGAATGGGCTTCATGAAGGCTGTGTTTGATATTTTGGTAAGCCACATAACTATCCATCTGGTGTAAAAAGAGTTTGTGCTCTACCACCATCTGGTCTATTTCGGGCGTTTTTTTGCGAAGGGCATCAAAAATTGCATACTCAGCAGGAGGCATTTCTCCGGCTAGGTATTTTTCAATGCTTGCTAATAATTGAATGTCATCCATGGTACTTATTCTCCGATATTATATTGCGAAAAAAACAATTTCTTCAATCTCATCAGGCATTTGTACTTCTGGTTCTTTGCGTTATCAGCATTTGTGTAACCAAATTCTGCCGCTAGTTCCTGCATGCCCATCTTTTTTAAATAGTATCCTTCTAATAAACTCTTACAAGGCTCACCCAAACTATTCATTGCACGTTCCATAATTACAAACTCTGCATTGCGTTTTTGATGAATTTCAAGGTCTTCTTCAACTGGAATGGTTTCATCTAGGTTATCAACCTGGTTTGAAAACCGGCCCATTTGTTGCAACTTTTTCAGCCATAAACGCCTACAAATCGAATACACATAGGTTTTAATTTGACAGGTAAGTACAAAAGACTCGCTTTGTGCCTTTTCGTACAAAGCAATCATTGCTTCCTGAAAAATGTCTCTAGCGTCGTCGTAAGAGCCGTTATTGTTTAAAACAAAGGCCTGAACCATATTAAAATTGTCTTTATATATGGTTTCGATGGCTCTAGAATCATTATTGGCCAATCCTTTCAGTAATGCTTGTTCGTTCTGTTCAACTTTCACTATGCTGTATTTAATACTATGAAGTGGGCAAAAGTAACCCAATATGCCTCGAAAAATTAATTTTAAAAATAAATTAATTTCTAAGGTTACCTTTTATGCCCTTGTGGTATTAACAATAAATTACTCAAACAAAAAACAATTACAATGAAAAAAGTATTCGCAATTTTGGCTGTAGCTGGTTTAATGACAGCTTGTAACAATGCTGCTGCTCCAGAAGTTAAAGCTGATTCAACTGCAAAAGTTGATTCTACTGTAAAAGTTGATTCATCAGCTGTTAAAGTTGATTCAACTGCAAAGGTTGATTCTACAAAGAAATAATTTATTGAAGCTAAAGTGCTGAAGATCATGTAGAGACTCAGCTTGCCGGTCAGTATTAGCTAACTACCTATTTTCATATGGCAAGCAATCGTTAGAGGTCGCTCCGTTTCTACGGAGGGACCCTTTTTTTTATAAATGGTTGGTTCGAATTGAATCATTCTATATATTTGCCTCTCATGAGAACATTTTTAAACAATACCCGATTTAGTTTTTTCTTTTATTTCTACTTTACACAAAGTAGCCGGGTAGTGTTTGCTAAAGCTTAATTAAGAAACTAGTAACATATCATCCCGGCCAATTGGTCGGGATTTTTTTTTGGC